>NZ_JBSGIV010000088.1:0-22230 GCF_053605225.1 Micromonospora sp. NPDC003944 | reverse complement strand
GGTCCACTGGGTGATCCGCGCGCCGTCGTTCGTGGCCAGGTTGTAGACGTCCAGGGCCTTGCCGCTGTTGCGGTTGACCAACACGTACCACGCGCTCGTGTCCACGGTCGCCGCCGAGGCCGGCGACGGGGCGACGGCGGCGAGAGCCGCACCGATCACCACCGCCACGGCGGCCGCGAGTAGCGACAATCTCCCGCGCCGGCGCGGCGCTCCCCGTGGAACCTGTCCGGTGGAAATCATGATCCTCCTTAGCTGGCCTGAGGTGCCGGACGTTCTCAGCCGGCATCCGCATCGCTGGTCGGCACGCCGGCCAGACCGCTGATGTGATCGCTAACAGCAACCTCCGCCAAGTCCCGGAGATCGTTCGACCTCGACCGGGAGGCGCGCGGATCAGAGCCGGCGTGGCGCAGGAATCGAACTCTGTTGATGCTTACTGTTATCGATAACAAGACCGTAGTCAAGCCGAAACATGAGAGGGCCGCTGAGCGGACGCCCGGGCCGCCGAGGGGCGCGACACAGTCGCCGCCGTCGGGCGCAAGGAGGTGGCGGGATCGTGATCCACTCGGGTTTCTTGATGTCGGGCCTTCAGCGCCGGGCGGACGCCACGCCTTCAAGGAAGCCGAGTGGATCAACCCCCATCCGGGGGGCAAGGCAGGTGGTGCGGGAGAGTACGGACGTGATCGACCCAGGCCTTCGAGGGCCCGGGTCGATCACGCCGCGGCGGCAGGGGTCAGAAGCCCCGGGCCAGCCGGTGGTAGGCCTGGTTCCAGCGCAGCTCGTCGGCGAAGCGACGGGGCTCCGTGTCGGCGTCGATGACGACCAGCTCGGTGCGGCTCATCTCCGCCAGGTCGTGCAGCTCCTCCACGCCGACCGCCTGGGACAGCACGGTGTGGTGCGGAGCGCCCGCGGTGATCCACGCCTCGGCCGAGACGGGCAGGTCGGGGCGCGGGCGCCAGACGGCACGGGCGACCGGCAACCGGCGCAGCGGCTGCGGCGGGGCGACCACGTCGATCTCGTTGGCCACCAGCCGGAAACGCTCACCCATGTCGGACAGGCCGAGCACCACCGCCGGGCCGGGTGCGGCGTCGAACACCAGCCGGACCGGGTCCTCCCGCCCACCGATGCTCAGCGGGTGGATCTCCACGTTGGGCACGTCGGACGCGATGGTCGGGCAGACCTCGAGCATGTGGGCGCCGAGCACCAGCTCGTTGCCAGGGGTGAGGTCGTAGGTGTAGTCCTCCATGAAGGACGTACCGCCGCTGACGCCCACCGACATCGCCTTGAGCGTGCGGACCAGGACCGAGGTCTTCCAGTCACCCTCGCCGCCGAAGCCGTAGCCGTCCGCCATCAGCCGCTGCACGGCGATGCCCGGCAGCTGACGCAGCCCTCCGAGGTCCTCGAAGTTCGTGGTGAAGGCCCGGAACCCGCCGGCGTCCAGGAAGGCACGCATGCCCAGCTCCAGGCGCGCGGCATACCGCAGCGAGTCGTGCTGCTCGCCGCCGGGCAGCAGCGCGCCGACGATGCGGTAGGTGTCCTCGTACTCCTTGACGAGGTCGTCCACCTGCGCGTCGGTGACCTCGCCGACCACCTCGACCAGGTCGTTGACGCCGTAGGTGTTGACCGAGACGCCGAACCGCAGCTCGGCCTCCACCTTGTCGCCCTCGGTCACCGCGACGTCGCGCATGTTGTCGCCGAAGCGGGCCAGGCGCAGCGACCGCATGGCCGACCAGCCCAGCGCGGCGCGCGCCCAGGCCCCGACCCGCTCGGTCACCCGCGGGTCGCTGACGTGCCCGGCCACCGTCTTACGGGCCACGCCCAGACGCGTCTGGATGTACCCGAACTCCCGGTCGCCGTGGGCGGCCTGGTTCAGGTTCATGAAGTCCATGTCGATGTCGTTCCACGGCAACAGGACGTTGGCCTGGGTGTGCAGGTGCAGCAGCGGCGTCTGCAACGCGTCCAGACCGGAGATCCACATCTTGGCCGGCGAGAACGTGTGCATCCAGGCGATGACCCCGACGGCACCCTGAGCGGCGGCGTCCCGGCAGACCTGCAGAATCTCACCGCTGTTGGTCAGGACGGGCTTCCAGACCACGCGGGCGGGAATCTGCGGTGAGTCGTCGAGCGCTGCCGCGATCTGGCGAGACTGCTCGGCCACCTGGCGGAGCGTCTCCTCGCCGTACATGCCTTGGCTGCCGGTGAGGAACCAGATCTCGGGTTGTGTGTGTGGTGCCATGGAGTTGCCTTCCGCGAGAGGGGCGGTCACTTGTAACGGATTCCGATGAGACGCTGCAGGAGGATGAACGCGAAGAGCAGGCCGCCAATCACGATCTTGGTCCACCAGGAGTTGAGGCTCCCATCGAAGGTGATGAGGGTCTGGATCACGCCCAGGACCAGCACGCCGAGCACCGTGCCGAAGACGTAACCCGCGCCGCCGGTGAGCACCGTGCCACCGATGACGACGGCGGCGATGACGTCCAGCTCCATCCCCACGGCGATCAGCGGCGCGCCGGAGAGAGTGTAGAAGGACAGCAGGATCCCGCCGATGGCCGAGCACAGACCGCTGATCGTGTAGACGGCGATCCGGGTACGCCCCACCGGCAGGCCCATCAGCAGCGCCGACTGCGGGTTGCCGCCGATGGCGTACACGTTGCGGCCCAGCCTGGTGTAGGCAAGCGTGTACGCGGCGATGACGACCACCACGAAGGCGATCAGCACGCTTATCGACACGAAGTTGCCCCGGGGGTCCCCGATCCGCTCCTGCGACATCGAGGTCCAGAACCCGTCGGTGATCGGGATCGAGGCGCCGGAGATGAACGTACACATGCCTCGGGCGAAGAACATCCCGGCGAGCGTGACGATGAACGGCTGGATCTCGAAGAAGTGGATGACGCAGCCCATCAACAGGCCGAGCGTCGGGCCGATGAGCAGGGCGATGACCAGCACCAGCGCCGCCGGCATGCCGTCCTGCAACAGCGCGGCCGACACCATCGCCGTCATGGCGACCACCGACCCGACCGACAGGTCGATGCCGCCGGTGAGGATCACGAAGGTCATGCCCACCGCGACGACGAGCAGGAAGCCGTTGTCGATGAAGACGTTGAAGATGACCTGGACGTTGGAGAACGCCGTGTACTGCGAGACGCCGATGCCGTACATCACCAGCAGCAGGGCGAGCGTCGCCAGGACCGGAATCTGCTTCCTCGGCAGCCGGAACCGGGTACGACCGGCGGTAAGCGTTCCAGTGGTCATGCCGGCACCTGCTCCTTCGGCTTGTCGGCGATGGTGGCGGGCGGCGGCGCGTTGCGCCTACGGCGGCTGAACCGGGCCCGGAAGGCCGGCGCCTGGATGAGGCAGACGGCGATGACGACGACCGCTTTGAACAGCAGCGAGGTCTGCGGCGAGATGTCCATGGCGTACACCGTGGTGGTCAGGGTCTGGATGATCAGCGCCCCGATGATGGTGCCGCTGAGGAAGAACCGACCGCCGGCGAGGGACGTACCGCCGATGACGACCGCGAGGATCGCGTCCAGCTCGACCCAGAGGCCGGCGGCGTTGCCGTCGGCACTGGAGACGTTCGCCGTCATCATGAAACCGGCGACCGCGGCACACGCGGCGCTGATCACGTACGCGAGGAAGATGACCCGGCCGGAGCGGATGCCGGCGAGCCGGCTGGCCACGGCGTTGCCACCCACCGACTCGATGATCATGCCGAGTGCGGTGCGACGGGTGAACGCGGCGACGAGCAGGGCCGCGGCGAGGGCGATGAAGATGGCCAGCGGCAGGGTCAACGCGTGGCCCAGGCCGATCGCCCGGTACGGCTCCGAGTTGATGGTGATGATCTGACCCTCGGTGATCAGCTGGGCGAGACCCCGGCCGGCGACCATCAGGATCAGGGTGGCGATGATCGGCTGGATACCGATCACGGCCACCAGCACCCCGTTCCAGGCGCCGAGCACGAGGGAGACCCCCATCGCCATCGCGAGGGCGGTCACCACCACGCCAAGGCTGTTCTGGTCGGGCTGCTTGCTGATGTACATGCAGGCGATCGCGCCGCTGATCGCGCAGAGCGAGCCGACCGACAGGTCGATGCCGCCGGTGGAGATGACAAGGGTCATGCCCAGGGCGACGAGGATCAGCGGTGCGCTCAACCGCAGGATGTCGATCGGCGTCCCGTACAGGTGCCCGTCCTTGAGCTCGATGGACAGGAACCCGGGCCGGTAGATCGTGTTCGCCGCGAGCATGACGAACAGCACGGCGGCGGGCCAGAACAGCCGGTGACCGATCATCGTCCGATAGCGGCTCGTGGTGTCGTTCATCGGTCTGCCTCCTCCCGGTGGGATCCGCTGGCGATGGTCTGCATGACGCGGTCGGCGTCGAGGCTCTCGTCGTTGGCGAGCTGCGCGACCATCTGCCGGTCCCGCATGACGGCCACCTTGTGGCTGAGGCGCAGCACCTCCTCCAGCTCGGCGGAGATGAACAGCACCGCCATGCCCCCGTCGGACAGCTGCGTCACGAGCTTCTGGATCTCGGTCTTCGCGCCGATGTCGATGCCCCGGGTCGGCTCGTCGAGGATCAGCAGTCGCGGCTCGGTGATCAGCCAGCGGGCCAGCAGCACCTTCTGCTGGTTGCCACCGGAGAGGTTGCGTACCGGAACCTCCGGGTCGGCGGGCCGGATGTTGAGGGCCTTGACGTACTTGTCGACAAGCTCGTCCTGGCGACGACGCGGAATGGGCCGCAGCCAGCCGCGAGCCGCCTGCATGGCGAGGATCATGTTCTCGCGGACCGACAGGTCCGCGACGATGCCCTCCGCGCGGCGGTTCTCCGAACAGAAGCCCACGCCGTGGTCGATGGCCTGGGCGGGGGTGCGCAGGCTGCTCGCCGTGCCGTCGACCGCGACCTGACCGCCGTCGGTCCGGTCGGCCCCGAACAACAACCGGGCGACCTCGGTACGCCCCGAGCCCAGCAGACCGGCCAGGCCCACCACCTCGCCGGCGTGAATGGTGAGGCTGAACGGCGCGACGGCGCCCGACCGGCCGAAGTTCGACACCGCCACCAGGGGGGTGCCCTCCTCGAGCGCGGCCAGGTCCCGCCGGGAGTGCTCCTCGATGCCCTCCAGGACGTCGAGCTCCTTGCCGATCATCTTCTCGACCAGGGAGAGCTGGGGCAGCTCGGTGGTCAGGTACTCACCGACCAGCCCGCCGTTGCGCAGCACGGTGATCCGGTCGGCGATCTCGTAGACCTGGTCGAGGAAGTGCGTGACGAACAGGATGGCGATGCCCTCGTCGCGCAACTGCCGCATGATGCGGAACAGCTGCGCCACCTCGCCGGCGTCCAGACTCGACGTCGGCTCGTCCAGGATCAGCACCCGGGCCTTGATGTCGATCGCGCGGGCGATGGCGACCATCTGCTGGATCGCCAGGGAGTACGAGCCGAGTGGCGCGCTGACGTCGAGGTCGAGGTCGAGGCGGGCCAGCAGGGCTCGGGCGCGACGGCGAACCTCACCCCAGCGCACGGCGCCGAGCAGCCGAGGCTCACGGCCGATGAAGATGTTCTCCGCCACCGAGAGGTTGGTGCAGAGGTTGACTTCCTGGAAAACGGTGCTCACACCGGCGGCGGTCGCCTGCATCGGCCCGGTGAACGACACGGGCTCGCCGTCGAGGGTGATCGCGCCCTCGTCGGTGTCGTAGACGCCGGTGAGCACCTTGATGAGGGTCGACTTGCCGGCGCCGTTCTCGCCCATCAGGGCGTGCACCTCGCCGGGGAAGAGCCGGAAGTTGACGTCGTGGAGTGCGCGCACCCCGGGGAAGGACTTGCTGATCCCGGTCATCGTCAGGACCGGACGGCTATCCGTCATCCCATCAGACCTCTTCTGGGTTGTCGACACGGAAGGGCCGCTACGCTCCCGCCACGCCCGCCCGGTCGACCTCGGGGGTCGCTCGGGCGGGCGTGGTACGGGGTTCGTCGCGGGCCAAGCCCGGTCCGTTTCGGGTAGGGAGGCGACGCGGCGGGGCCGCCACGCGAGCGCGGCGACCCCGTCGTCGATCAGTACTTACGGTTGGGCAGGGCTTCCTTCGCCTGCTCCTGGGTGAAGGTGGTCTCCTGGGTCTCGATCCGGGCAGGCACCTCCTCGCCCGCGTGGACCTTCTTGGCCAGGTCCATCAGCTGCGGGCCGAGCAGCGGGCTGCACTCCGCGATGAAGTTGAACTTCCCGTCGGCGAGAGCCTGCATGCCGTCCTTGACGGCGTCCACGGTGATGATGGTGATGTCCTTGCCGGGCACCTTGCCGGCAGCGGTGATCGCCTCGAGCGCGCCCAGGCCCATGTCGTCGTTGTGCGCGAACAGCACGTCGATCTGCTTGTTGGCCTTGAGGAACTGCTCCATGACCTGCTTGCCGCCGGCCCGGGTGAAGTCACCCGGCTGGGAAGCGATGATCTTCAGGTTCGGGTTGGCGGCGATCGCCTCTCCGAAGCCCTTCTTGCGATCGTTCGCCGGCGCGGCGCCGGTGTTGCCCTGCAGCTCGACGATGTTCACCGGGCCCGAGGCGGTCTTCTTCTGCTCGACCAGCCACTCACCGGCGAGCCGGCCCTCCTTGACGAAGTCCGAGCCGAGGAAGGTCTTGTAGAGCGACTTGTCGGCCGAGTCCACCGAGCGGTCGGTCAGGATGACCGGGATGCCGGCGTCCTTGGCCTCCTTGAGCACGGTGTCCCACCCGGACTCCACCACCGGCGAGAAGGCGATGACGTCGACCTTCTGCTGGATGTAGTTGCGGATCGCCTTGATCTGGTTTTCCTGCTTCTGCTGCGCGTCGTCGAACTTCAGCTCGATCCCGGCGGCGGTCGCGGACTCCTTGATCGAGGTGGTGTTCGCGGTACGCCAGCCGCTCTCCGCACCGACCTGGGAGAAGCCCATCGTGATCTTGCCGTCGTCCTTGGACCCGCCGCCGCCGGTGTCACTGTTGCCACAGGCCGCCACGCCGCCGACCAGCAACACGCTGGCGAGGACCGCGGCAGCGCGCCACCGAACGGACTGCGTTCGCATCTTTCCCATCGAATCTCCTTGGCTGGATGTGGTGGGTAACCGCGCCCACCGCCGAGGTGCATGAGGACGGCGTACGCGGGTGGTGCGTGCTGGTGCGTCGTGGTGCTGACCGACGGGTCCCGGGTCTTCTGTGCAGGGTCAGGAACCCGCCGGTGCGACTGGTTGTTGGCCGTAGACGTTCTGGTAGCGGTCGTAGAGGGAGTCGATGTCGGCCTGCTGCATGGGGACCGGTTGTCCGAGGGTGTGGGCCAGGTGCGCGGTACGGGCCACGTCCTCGCACATGACCGCCGCCTTGACCGCCGCGCGGGCGTCACGGCCGATGGTGAACACGCCGTGGTTGCGCATCAGCACCGCGGGCGAGCGGTGCCCGGCGAGGGTGGCGACGATTCCCTTGCCGATGTCGTCGCCGCCGATCAGGGCGAACGGACCGATCGGGATCTCCCCGCCGAACTCGTCGGCCTGTGCGGTGAGGTGACAGGGGATCGACTCCCCGCACGCGGCCCAGGCGGTCGCGTACGAGCTGTGCGTGTGCACGACCCCACCGACCTCGAGCATCGCCCGGTAGACGTAGGCGTGCGCGGCGGTGTCGCTGGACGGGGCGAAGTCACCCTCGACGAGGACGCCGTCGAGGTCGCACACCACCATCGTGGCCGCGGTGAGGTCGTCGTAGCTCACCCCGCTCGGCTTGATCACCATCAGGTCCTGACCGGGAACCCGAGCGGAGACGTTGCCGGACGTCCAGGCGACCAGGTTGTACCGGGTCAGCTCGGCGTGCAGGCGCGCGACGGTCTCACGCAGCTCGCCGATCTGTCGGGTCACCTCGGCGTTCACGCGACCACCTCCAGCGCAGCCTCGTGCGCGGCCTCGGCGGTCTCGACCGCCGCGTTACGGATCGCCCGCAGGCGGAGCATGACGTCGTTGCCGCCCCGACCGAAGTGGTCGTGCAGCGCCCGGTACTCGGCGTAGAGGGCGTCGTAGGCAGCCGCCCGCTCCGGGTCCGGGCGGTAGACGGCCTCGTGCACCCGCCCCATCGCCTGCGACGCCTCGTGGATCGAGGGGAACTCACCGGCGGCGACGGCGGCGTGGATCGCCGAGCCCAGCGCCGGCCCCTGCGCCGAGGCGATGATGTTCAGCGGTCGCCTGGTCACGTCGGCGTAGATCTGCATCAGCAGCGCGTTGTTGGTCAGACCCCCGGCGATCACCAGGTCGTTCACCGGGACTCCGGCGTCGACGAACGCCTCGATGATCATTCGGGTGCCGTACGCGGTGGACTCCAGCAGGGCCCGGTAGATGTCCGCCGGCCGGGTGGCCAGGGTCATGCCGACGATCATCCCGCTGAGGTCGTGGTTGACCAGCAGCGAACGGTTGCCGTTCCACCAGTCCAGAGCGATCAGGCCGTGCGCGCCGACGGGCTGGCTCGCGGCCAGCTCGGTGAGGCGAACGTGTGAGTCGACGCCCGCCGGGGCGGCGTGCTGGACGAACCAGCCGAAGATGTCGCCGACACCGCTCTGCCCGGCCTCGTAACCCCACGCGCCGGGGCTGATGCCGCCGTCCACCACACCGCACATGCCGGCCACCTCGGCGACCTCTTCGCCGTTGACGACGTGGCAGGTCGAGGTGCCCATGATGGCGACGAGACGACCTGGCTGCACCGCCTGCGCGGACGCCGCGGTGACGTGCGCGTCGACGTTGCCGACGGCCACCGCGATGCCCTCCGGCAGGCCGGTCCAGGCGGCGGCCTGGGCGGTGAGGGAGCCGGCCCGGGCGCCGAGGGGCAGCAACGGACCGTCCAGCTTGGCCACGAAGCCGCCGAAGTCGGGGTTGAGCGCGGTCAGGAAGCCCTCGGAGGGGTAGTGACCGTCCTGCAGGATGCCCTTGTAACCGGCCGTGCAGACGTTGCGGGTCTCGGTGCCGCAGAGCTGCCAGACGATCCAGTCGGCGGCCTCGATGAATCGCTCGGCGCGGTCGTAGACCTCCGGGTCCTCCTCCAGGATCTGCAGACCCTTGGCGTACTGCCACTCGGCGGAGATCTTGCCGCCGTACCGGCCGATCCACGGCTCGGCCCGCTCGTGGGCCAGCGCGTTGATCCGGTCGGCGTGCGGCTGCGCGGCGTGGTGCTTCCACAGCTTGACCCAGGCGTGCGGTCGGTCGCGCAGCTCGGGCGTCTCGCACAGCGGGGTGCCGTCGGCGAGCGTCGGCAGCACGGTGCAGGCGGTGAAGTCGATGCCGATGCCGACCACCGCCGCCGGGTCCACCCCTGCGGCGGACAGTGCCGCCGGTACGGCGTACCGCAGCACGTCGCGGTAGTCCTGCGGGTTCTGCAGGGCCCAGTCCGGGGGTAGTGATCGACCTCCCGGGAGAGTCGTGCTGATCACGCCGTCGCCGTACTCGTGCACCGCGGTCCCCAACTCGGCACCATCGCCGACACGGACCACCAGAGCTCGCCCGGACAGGGTGCCGTAGTCGACACCGACGACGTAGCGGTCGTCAGCTCCGTCCACACGGTTCATGTTCACCTCCACCTTAACGGGGATAGTGTTAACGCTCACATCCAGGCTCGTCAAGACATCCAGCCGCAACAGCTCCGTAACGGAACGCGGAAAGGCGCACCGACTCGGGAGGGTTGATAGCGGACCAACACAAAAGGTACTAAACGGGCATCACCCGTCGGATTCAGCTGACGAATGGGGCTGCCGCGCGCAACGGGTGCCGACCGGAGACCTGTCGACCGACAAGCCGACCGGGCCCAGCGGGCCGAACACTGGGGGTAACCGCCAGATAGCGACCGCTCCTCCCGGCGAGTGGATGGCAGCGATAACATCGCCGGGGCGCGGTGTTCCCGGGTTCGGATGCGCGCCGCAGCCATCGATGACCATGCGGGCTCATCGGCGAGCGCGCCGGAGGGGTGACCCACGAAGCGAGCCACCGGACGAAGCGGTCGTGTTATCGATAACATTCAACGTCTTGATGACCTGCGGAGCCCGGATCGGCCCGCGCGCCGGACGGTGCCAGGGAGCAAGGTCGACTCGTGTTTCCTGAAGCCGTGGAGTCCGTCGCGGTTCGACCGGCCGACGTCACGAAACCCGGATCAATCATGCGCACGCACCGGCGGACCGGCCCAGAAGGACCGGTCGGCCGGTGCGGTGGCGAGACGAACGCCGGGTCGGGTCAGGATGCCCGGTTGCGGTTGTACAGGGCCTTGGCCCAGAGGAAGCAGGCCACGGTGATGACGGCGCACCAGACCACCGCGATGATCGCGTTGTTCCCGATCCCGGTGCCCAGGAGCAGGCCGCGAAGGGTCTCCATGACGGGCGTGAAGGGCTGGTAGTCCGCGAACAGCCGCACGGCGGCCGGCATCGAGTCGGTGGGGACGAACCCGCTGCCGAGGAACGGCAGCAGGATCAGCGGCATGGGCAGGTTGCTGGCCGTCTCGACGCTGTCGCTGACCAGACCGAGGGCGACGGAGAGCCAGGTCAGCGCAAACGTGACCATGGCGAGGACGCCCACCGCGGCGAGCCACTCGACCGGGTTGGCCGTGGGCCGGAACCCGACAAGCAGCGCCACGACGGTGACGGCCGCGATGCTGAGCATGGTCTGGACCAGGCTGCCCAGCACGTGGCCCGTCAGGACCGACGGTCGGAAGATCGACATCGTGCGGAACCTGGCGATGATCCCCTCGGTCATGTCCATCGCGACCGAGATGGCCGTGCCCTGCGCGGCGCTGACCACCGTGATGAGCAGGATGCCGGGGGTGACGTAGTTGGCGTACTGGGAGCGGTCGCCGGACGGGCCGAGCCCGGCGCCGAGCGTGCCGCCGAAGACGTAGACGAAGAGCAGCAGGATGATGATCGGGATGCCGATGAGCAGGAACGTCATCGACGGGTACCGCCGCATGTGCAGCAGGTTGCGCCGCAGCATGGTGCTCGAGTCGCGGACGGCGAGGGAGAGGGTGCTCATCGCGCCGGTGCCCTTTCGTGGTCGGGTCGGCCGGCCCGGGGGTCGGGCTGGCCGGTGAGGGTGAGGAACACGTCGTCCAGGTCGGGGGTGTGCACGGAGAGCCCGGCCACGGTGATCGAGGCGCGGTCGAGCTGGTCGAGCAGGGTTCGCAGCGATCCGACCCCGCCGTCACTCGGCACCTGGAGGGTGAGCGCCGCGTCGTCCCGGGTGGCGGCCTCGAACGTCCGGGCCGCCGAGTCGAGCCCCTCCTGGTCGGCGAACTGCAACACGACGTGACCGCCCGGGATCAGCCGCTTGAGTTCGCGCGGTGTGCCCTCGGCGATCAGTCGGCCGTGGTCGAGGAAGGCCACCCGGTCGGCGAGTTGGTCGGCCTCCTCCAGGTACTGCGTGGTGAGCAGGATGGTGACGCCCTCGGCGGCGAGGCCGCGGATGATCTCCCACATGGCCCGGCGGCTATGCGGGTCGAGGCCGGTGGTCGGCTCGTCGAGGAAGATGACGCGGGGCTCGCCGACCAGGGTCATCGCGAGGTCGAGCCGCCGGCGCATGCCGCCGGAGTACGTCGACACCGGCTTGTTGGCCGCCTCGGTCAGGTCGAACTGGTCGAGCAACTCGGTGATCCGTCGCCGGCCGGCGGCCCGGTCCAGGTGGCACAGGTCGGCCATCAGGGTCAGGTTCTCCCGCCCGGTGAGCAGGTTGTCGACGGCGGAGAACTGGCCGGTGACACCGATCAGCGCGCGGACCGCGTCCGGCTGCCGGGTCAGGTCGTGGCCGAAGAGGCGGGCGTTGCCGCCGTCGGCGTCGATCAGGGTGGAGAGGATCTGCACCGTGGTGGTCTTGCCGGCGCCGTTGGGACCGAGCAGGGCGAAGATCGTGCCCTCGGTGATGATCAGGTCGATGCCGTCGAGCACGACCTTGTCGCCGTAGGACTTGCGCAGGTCGGTGGCGACGATCGCGGGGTTCGTGGGACTGGTCATGGTCTCCTCATCCGAGGTCGGCGGGGTGGTGGTCAGGCGCGACGGATCATGATGTCGCCGAAGGAGGTGTTCGCCCGGACCTCGACCGTCTCGTCGGTAGGTGTCGGGCTGTCGGTCGACTCCAGGGCGTTGTGCACGCGGCCGTGCTTGGAACTGACGTCCAGCCACGCGGCGGTTCCGCGACGGATGCCGACCTCGATGGCGCCGTAGGAGGTCTGCAACTCGACGGCTCCTCGGACGACCTCGCCGAGGCGGAGGTTGCCGTAGGCGGTGCGGGCGGTCACCGAGGCCAGTGCGGTGTCCACGGTGACGTCGCCGTAGGCCGTGTTGATCCGGACGTCTCCACCGCCACTACCGATCCAGCAGTCACCGGAGGAGTTCTTGATCTCGGCGGTGCCATCGACAGCTCCGAGTCGCACCTTGCCGGACGACACCTTCACCCGGGCGGAGCCGAGGACGCGGTCGACCGCGACCTCGCCGTGGCTGGAGTCGATGTCCAGCGGCCCGGTCTCGTCGAGCCGGATGTTGCCGCCGGTCTTGATCTGGCACTGGCCGAGCCGGCCCTCACAACGGAACGCCGCCCACGACGACTCGGCCTGCACCCCCGATCCGGTCGGCAGTTCGATCAGGACGTCGACCGACGGGCCGCTACCGAAGCCGTACCGACGCCAACTCTTCGGCACCCTGACCACCAGGCGTCCGGCGGCGTACTCGACGGTGGTCTGTTCGGCGGCGCTCAGGTCGGCCTTGCTCGACGGGTCGCGGGGCCGCACGGTCACCACCGTGTCGGCGCGGTCGCTGGCGGCGATCCATACATCGCCGACAGGTATCTCGATCCGGGCGGAGATCGCTTCTGGCGTGTCGAAAACAGGCATGGTGGTCTCCCGAAAGGTGGTCGACGAAGGTCACCGCTGGTCAGCGGCGTGCTGAGGAGGGGGTACGACGAGGAGTCAGCGGGCCCAGCCGGTGAAGTGCTGGCCGGAGCGCGGCTCCGGCCGGCGGGGCGGACGGCGCTCCGCCTCGCCCCCGCCGACGGCACCGGCGACGGCGCGCACCAACCAGGCGTTGACCGAGAGCCCCGCGCGCCCGGCGGCCTCCTCGACGCTGGCCTTGAGGTGGTCGGGGAGGCGCAGGTTGATCCGCGAGGTGCCGCCCTCGTCCCCCTCCGGTGCGGGCACCGGCACCGACAGCGGCGGCGGACCACTCGCCTCGCTCGCCGCCTCGACCAGCGGGCTGGCGGGCGCCACCACGAAGTCGGGCTCGCGCCCGCGCAGCCGGACGTGCACCGAACCCGGCGCGAGCTCCCGGGTGATCTCGTCGGCCGCGTCGGAGAGCGCCTCGAGCAGGGTGAGACGGGTGGCTGCCTCCAGCTGCGTGAAGAGCCGTTCGGCAAGGACCCGGGCCTCCGGGTCCACACCCTCCGCAGCCACGGCGAACTCGTTGCGCAGGTTCTCGACGTATGACCTCAGCTCCATGGCACCATCATGGCACCACTTTGGCTCAGACTGCAACAGTGATGGCTCACCAAGTTGGCACCACTTGGCTCAGCTGCTGGTCAGCGGGCTTTCAGAGGTCGCCAAAGACCCGCCGGACGAGGTGATTCGCGTCCTCCTGGGTCAACCCGGACGCCACCAGGAGGTCGCTGACGGTCGTCCGGACCTGCGCCACCACGACCGCACCGGAGAAGCCGACGCCCTCCCGATAGGCGTCCCCGGCCATGCGGACCGCCCGCAGCGCCTGCTCCCGTGCCCGATTCGGCTCGACACCGGCGGCGAACTGCCGCTTGAGCAGGCGAACCGCCTCGGCGAGGTCGGTCAGCGCCGTCGGCAGCGACTCCGGCACCGGCTCGCCGTCCTCGATGAGCGTCACGGACCGCCGGATCAGGGTGCCGCTGTTGCGCACCGCCCGGTCGATCGGCTCCGCCGCCTGCGCGTAGCGGCCCACCGGCCCGTGCCGTTGGCGCCAGTACACAGGTGACAGCGTGCTCGCCTCCCGGGCGCCCTGGGTCGCTTCGACGAACGCCTTCAACCGGCCCGCGCTCTGCCGCAGCTCACCCCGGGCGGTCCGGGCCCGAGCGGCGTCCCGCTCGCTCAGCGCCCCGGCGGTGGCGTCGAGCTGGGTCGCGAGGAGATCCAACGCCGGCCGCGCGGCCCGGTTGAGCACCCGCAACGGGTTCAGCGGCAGCAACACGGCGGTGACCAGCAGCGCCACCCCTCCCCCGACGAGGGCGTCCACGAAACGGGGGATCTCCAGGTCCCGCACGGTCGGGCTGAGCGTGGCGATGAGCACCGCCGTCGCCCCGGCCTGGACCACCACCGCCGCGCTGCCCGCCAGGAAGAGCGCCACCACGATCGCCAGCACCACGATCAGGGCGAGCTGCCACCACCCGGTGCCGATCACCAGGAGCAGCAGGTCACCGATCAGCACTCCGACGGTGACCCCGATGATCAGCTCGACGGTGCGACGCAACCGCTGGCCGACGGATGCCGCGAGCGTCGACACGGCGGAGATCGGCGCGAAGACCGGCTGCGACACGTGCAGCAGCGAGTGCGCCACGAACCAGGACAGCCCCGCGGCCAGGCCGGCTTGCAGGGCGAGGCCGCCGATCGTCCGTACCCGGCGGATCCGCTCGCGCACCGCGGCCACCAGCCGGTCCCAGAGCCGGACGACTGTCGACGGGCCCGCGTCCGCTCCGCGCCGACCGGCAGCGACCATGGCGGCACGTACCCCGCCACGACCGGCTCATTCCTCGCCGGCCCGCACCGGCCGCCGTCAGCGCGAGGCGAGCGCTTTCTCGGCGTACGCCCAGAGCCGGTCGGCGGCGGCCGGGTCCACCGCGTGGGCGGCGACGCCGCCGGTGGCGTCCGGACCACCGGGAACGATCTCGGCCTCCTGGTTGTCGGCGAAGTACCGGCCGCCGACGCCGTCGAGCAGGGGCGAGCCGGCGAGCAGCACGGTGGTCGACGCGCCCTGGGCGGGCGTCTTGTAGTAGTCCGCCTCGATGAGGTTGCCCGCCTCGTCCATCGCGCCCATCGCCCGCATCGTGTCGTCGTCGATGTGGCGCTGCAGGTTGGTGAAGATGTAACCGGGGTTGAGGGCGTTCGCGGTGATCCCGTCCTTCGCCCACTGCCGTGTGATGCCGACCGCGAGCAGGACCTCCGCGGTCTTCGACTGGCCGTAGGCCGACCACGGGTCGTACGGGCGTCGCTCGTACTGCGGGTCGTCGAAGTCGAACGGCGCGGCGAGGTGCGCCCCGGAGCTGACCAGAACGACCCGGGCCGCCTCGGCGGCTCGCAGGTTGTCGTGCAGCCCGCGGGCCAGCGCGAAGTGGCCGAGGTGGTTCGTCGCGAGTTGGAGTTCCCAGCCCTCGGCGGTGAGCTGGCGGGTCGGGATGGCCATGATTCCGGCGTTGCCAATGAGCACGTCGAGTGGCCCCTGCCAGGCCGCGACGAAGGCGTCGACGGACGCCAGGTCGGCCAGATCGAGAGCGGACGACCGGACGGTGCCCCGGGTGGCGTCCGCGGCGAGCTCCTCGACGAGCCGGTCGGCCGCGCGGGGGTTCCGGGTCGCGATGGTGACGTCGGCGCCGGCCCCGGCCAGCGCGCGCACCGTCTCGACTCCGATGCCGGAGGCGCCCCCGGTGACGATCATCCGGCGCCCGGTGAGGTCGACGCCGTGGAGGATCTCGGCGCCGGTGCTGCGGGCGCCGAACGGGGTGGTGAGGCGTGGGTTCGCTGTCATGGAACCCAGGCTACGAACGCACAAGCCGGACTGCCTATAGTCTAGGGTCCGTCATACTTTCGTGAGCGTCCAGAGGAGGTGGGGGATGGATCCGCTCGAGGACGTCCTCGCCCTGCTCGGCGCGAGGAGCCACGTCTCCGCCGGCCTGGTCGGGGGCGGGCGCTGGGCCGTCCGCTTCGACCCACCGGCCGGGGCCAAGTTCAACGCCGTCCGGCGCGGCAGGTGCTCGCTGCGGGTCGAGGGCGAGGCCGCGCCGATCGACCTCGGCGCCGGGGACTGCTTCCTCCTGACCCGACCGGCGGCGTACACCCTCTTCAGCGATCCCGACGCGCCGGTCGAGCCCGCGTACCCGATCTTCGCCGCCGCCAGCGACGGCGTGGCGCACGTCGGCGACGGTGACGACGTGTTCCTCATCGGCGGTGCCTTCACCCTGGGCGGACGGGCGCGCGCCCTCCTGCTGGACAATCTCCCGCCGGTCATCCACGTGCCCACCGACACCCCGGAGGCCGGGACCGTCCAGTGGGCCCTCGGCGAGATCGACGCGGAACTGCGCTCGACACGACTCGGCTCCCAGCTCGTCGCCGAGCACCTGGCGCTCGTCCTGCTGATCAGGGTCCTGCGGCTGCACCTGGCCCGCGCCGGCCAGCCCACCTCCGGGTGGCTGGCCGGGCTCACCGACCCGGTGGTCGCACCCGCGCTCCGCGCGATGCACGCGCGACCCGCGCACCCATGGACGGTGGACGAGGTCGCCCGGTCGGCCACCGTCTCCCGGTCGACGCTTGCCGCCCGCTTCAAGAAGGTCGTCGGGGTGGGCCCGCTGGAGTACCTGACCGGGTGGCGGATCGAACTCGCGGCGGACCGCATCCGACGCGGCTCGGACACGGTCGCCAGCATCGCCCAGTCCGTCGGTTACGGCTCGGAGAGCGCCCTCAGCGTGGCCTTCAAGCGCACCACAGGCCTCTCGCCGCGCGCCTACCGCACCGAGATGGCGAAGGCCACCGGCAACGACGTACCCGAAGCGACGGTGACCGCCGGTCGGGCCCTGCCTGGGCGGTAGCGCCCCGGGCCGGCGCGATTGGGGGCGTCCGGATCGGGTAGACCCCGCTCCTGCCGTCACCGCGGTCGACGGCCCCGGCGCGGGACGCGGGGTAGGTCGCGGGGCAAGGGCTGCGAGACGCCTCGGGGGGACGTCGGATGGGTCAACGCGGTTGAGCGGGCCGGACGACTCCGGTGACGTCGTGGAGCTACGGGTGCACGGAGTCTCCGGCGCGAGCGCCGCCCAGGTGCTGGACCTGCAGCCCACCGGGCAGGTCGCCGGTGACCGCAGTGGCGGTTTCTACCGGCCGCGCCCCTTGGACAGCACGGGCGTGCCCGGGGTGACGCTCGAGGCGTACCGCTGGGGTGACCTGCCCTCCGGGACCGTGGCCCGCTCCCTGGCGGTGGTCTTCCTGCTGCCCTTCATGCTCGTCAACGTCGCGATCTGGATGCGCCCGGCGAACCCCGGGTCGGAGGCGACGGTCAAGTCACTGTGCCGGTTGCTGGCGCTCACGCTCACCGTGCTGTACGTGCTCGCCATCGCCGGCGTCGCCCTGGACCTCGTCGGCTGGAAGTGCCTGGCCTCGTCGGACTGCCTGGCCGGACGTAGTTGGTTGTCCTGGTTGGGTGGGCGGCCGGTCGGGCAGCGGCTCGCCGTTCTCGCGCTGGTCCCGGTCGCCGCGATCGGCCTGATCTGGCGGGTCAGCTCCCGTCCGGGGCGGACCTTCGAGGCGTTCCGCGCACCGGACCAGGGCGTCTCCGCGTCCCGGCTCGGCACCATCGGTCAGTGGGACGCCGAACCACTCGTGGGTCGGCTGCGGGCCATCCACGTCAGTGCGGCCTTCGCGACGCTGAACCTCGTCCTGCTCCTGGCCCGGGGCCCGACGGCGACAACGATCGCGCTGACGGCGGTCACCGGGGTCATCCTGGCGGGCTGCGTGGGGCTGCTGTGCACACCGCCGCTGATCGACCGGGCCCCCGGCGACAAGAGGCTCGACCGGATCACCCGCACTCTCCGAACCGTCGCCGTCATCCTGACCGTGGTCGTCGTGGCGCACGTACTGACCAGCTCGCAGCCGTGGCCGGAGGGCCACGGGCTGCCCGGCTACGACACGACCCTGGCCGGTCTGTTCCTCGCGCAGACGACGCTGTTGGCCGCCCTGGGCGTGGTACTGCTCTGGCTACGGCGCCGCGAGCGTGGCGCGACCCCGCTGTTCGGGTTGGGCGCCCTCGGTGTCGCGGCCACCGGCATCAGCATGGCGGTGGCGTACTCCGCCGAGTTGGTCTACCGGGTGGCGGACTTCCTGGACCGCGACGTGCCGACCGGAGAGGGCATCGCGTCCGGTCCACCCCGGGCCTACACCTGGGCGATCTACGGCTTCCTGCGGGGGTTGGTGGTCACGGTGATCATCGCCGGGCTCGTCGTCCTGCTCTCCCGCCCGGGTCGCCGTCGCGCCGCGGCGGCGATCGTCGCGCGCGACTTCCCGAATGCACCGGCCGAGGCGGGCCCCCGGCTGCGGCAGGTCCGCGACGCCGCAGCTCGGGCCCGCTTCACCGAGAAGCTGGTGCCGCTGGCCGTGCTCTACGGCTGTCTCGCCGGGCTGGCCACGGCCACCACCACCATCGGCCTGCTGGGGCAGTTCCCGAGCGGCGTCATCGAGCGCAACGTCGGACTGCCGGCGGACGCGGTCACGTTCGGCATCGCCTTCGGTAGCTGGGTGATCGCGGCGGTCATCCTCGGCCTGGTCGTCGGCGGCATCTTCGCGTACCGGACCGAGCCGTACCGCCGGCACATCGGCGTCCTCTGGGACCTCGGCACCTTCTGGCCCCGCGCCGCCCACCCGTTCGCACCGCCCTGCTACTCCGAGCGGGCGGTGCCGGAGCTGGCCCGCCGGATCACCTACCTCGTCGAACGCGGCGACGCGGTGCTGCTCACCGGCCACAGCCACGGTTCCGTCCTGCTCGCCGCCACGGTGCTGCAACTGCCGCCGCAGGTCGGCGACCGGGTCGCCCTGCTCACCCACGGGTCACCGTTGCGCCGTCTCTACGCGCGGCTCTTCCCCGCCTACGTCGACGACGCGGCCCTGCACGAGATCGGCCGCCGGATGGGCTGGCGCTGGGTCAACCTGTGGCGTGACACCGACCCCATCGGTGGCTGGATCTTCTCCCCGTACCCGTCCAGCACGTCGGCCGGCACCGCCGACCCGGCCGCCGCGGTGGACCGCCGACAGCGTGACCCCCGCGATCTGGTGACGCCCCCCGGGGACAGCGTCGCCCCACCCATCCTCGGGCACTGGCCGGGCGAGTCGGACGAGCCGTTCGCCGAGGTGGTCCGGGAGTTGGTGCGGCGCCTCCGTGGGCGGACCGGCCGGCCCGGGACGCCGGGGTAGCGGGCCGACTCAGCGCGCCCGGCCCGCCCGCGTACGCCACTCGTCGAGGCCGGTGTCGGCGAGGCGGGCGCCGTCGGCCGGGACGAGCGAGCGTTCGCCCAGCTTGGCGCCGAAGTACCGGGCATCGGGGTCGGCCACCACCGAGCGACGGTCCTGCTTGTCGGCGAGGAGGGACCGGCCCAACTCGTCGAGGCGGAACTGTTCCGGGCCGGCGACCTCGACCACGGAGTTCGTCGGCGCGCCGAGCACGACGTCGGTCACCGCGGCCGCGACGTCGTCGGCGGCCATCGGCTGGATGAGCACCGGCGCGAGGTGCGCGGTGTCGCCGTCCGTGGCGGCGTCGACGATGCCCTGGAGGAACTCGAAGAACTGGGTGGCGTGCACCACCGAGTACGGGATTCCGGAGGCGACGATGAGCTTCTCCTGGGCGACCTTCGCCCGCATGTACCCGCTGTCCGGGATCCGGTCGCACCCGACGATGGAGAGTGCCACATAGTGGCGCACACCGGCGTCCGACGCCGCGGCGAGGAGCGTCCGGGTCGACGTCTCGAAGAACTCCAGCACAGCGGCGTCCTCGAACGACGGCGAGTTCGACACGTCGACGACGACGTCGGCGCCGGTGAGCGCATCGGCCACCCCCTCACCGGTCAGGGTGTTCACGCCGGTCTTCGGCGATGCCGGCACCACCTCGTGACCCTGGGCGCCGAGACGGTCCACGACCTTGGAACCGATGAGGCCGCTGCCCCCGATGACGACGATCTTCATGGTCGAACCACGTCCTGTCTGCGCTGGGTCGAGTCGTGCTGCAACCCAGTAAGACGGAAAGTGTGCACGGATGCAGGACAATCGCCGGAGAACGGTTCGACGGAGACCAGGGGGTAGACGTGGCGACGGTGTCCCACCCGGTGTTCGCCCGGGTGTACGAGCGGCTCAGCGTCGCGATGGACCGCGCCGGCACCGCGGCGTTCCGGCGGGACCTGGTCGCCGGCCTGTCCGGCCGGGTGATCGAGATCGGCGCGGGCAACGGGCGGATGTTCTCCCACTATCCGCCCGAGGTGACCCAGGTCCTCGCGGTCGAACCGGAGCGGCGTCTGCGGGCCGCCGCCGAGCGGGCCGCGTCCTGCGCGCCGGTTCCGGTCACCGTCGTCGACGGTCTGGCCGAGGCGCTGCCCGCCGGGGACGGCGAGTTCGACGCGGCCGTCGTCGCGCTGGTGCTGTGCACCGTGCCGGATCAGGCGAGCGCGTTGGCCGAGGTCAGCCGGGTGCTGCGCCCCGCCGGTCAGGTGCGGTTCTTCGAGCACGTGGCCGCCGACGAGGCCACCGGCCTGCACCGCGCCCAACGACTCGTCGACGCCACACTGTGGCCGAGGCTGTTCGCCGGCTGCCACACCAACCGCGACACCGTCGCCGCTCTCTGCACGGCCGGCTTCGAGGTGGCGGAGCTGCGCCGGTTCCGCTTCCCGGCCACCAGCAACAGCCCCTCCTCGCCCTGCGTCCTCGGCCGCGCGGTCAGGCCGGCCTGACACCGCCGCCGGGGCGGACGGGTCGGCCTGCCAGGCCCGCATCCGCCGTCCGGCCCGGCCGAGAACGCGGTGACGTCCCAGCAGGATCGAGTCCCGGGACAGCACACTGCTCAGCCGCGCCGCGTGACGGAAAATCGGTTGTCGTGCCTGGCGCGGCTCGGCCAGAGTGACGTCCATGACGTACTGACGGAAACCACCCCTGCTCCACGCCACCGGTGCCGCCTCCCGGGGGCCGTGACGCCGTCCGTTCCCACGTCCGCACCGAGAAGTGAGCCTCCTTGTCTCAGCACGACCTCCCTCGGGAGCCCCTGCCCCCGTCCGCCTCGGCCACCGTCACGGTGTTCGCCTCCCCCGCGAGTTGGATCGAGTCCGAGGCGCTCGCACAGTGCCGACAGGTCGCCGCCCTGGACGGCATGCTGCACGTCGCCGCGATGCCGGACCTGCACCCCGGCAAGGGCGCGCCCATCGGCGCGGCCATGGCGTCGACGGTGCTGTACCCGTTCCTGGTGGGCTCCGACATCGGCTGCGGCATCGCCGTCTTCCCGATCAGGCTCAAGCGGGCCGTGCCGGAACGGCTCGCCGCCCGGTTCCCCGACCTCGACCAGGCGCTCGACCCGGTGCGGGACGCCGACGACCCGGCCTGGGCCGTCGTCGACGGTGACGTGCCGGCCGGTCACCTGGACGGTCTCGGGACGGTGGGCCGGGGCAACCACTTCGTGGAGTTGGCCCGCGTCGACACCGTCCTCGACCCGGGTCACGCGGGCCGGCTCGGGCTCGACCCGGGCGATCTCGTGCTCATCGTGCACAGCGGTTCCCGTGGTCTGGGCGAACGGATCCTGCGGGCGCACACCGAGGTCCACGGCGCCGGGGCGGCTCCCGACCCGGCCGCCTACCTGAGCCGGCACGACGAGGCGGTGCGCTGGGGTTCGCTCAACCGGCGGGTGCTGGCCGCCCGGGTGGCGCACGCGTTGGGGGCCGAGCCCACCGCGCCGATCGTCGACAGGTGCCACAACCTCGTCGAGGTCCGGAACGGGGTCTACCTGCACCGCAAGGGCGCGGCCCCGGGTGACGGCTGCGATGTGCTGATCGCCGGCACCCGGGGGACGGCGTCCTATCTGGTGGCGGCGCACGCCGGGCCGGACGCCAACCACTCCGTGGCCCATGGCGCTGGACGCAAGATGTCACGCGCCGACGCCCTGCGGCGGGGCCGGGCCAAGCACACGGTCGAGGAGCTGCGCCGTACGCCGGTGGGGTCGCTCGTGGTGTGCGGTGACCGGCAGCTGCTCTTCGAGGAGGCGCCCACGGCGTACAAGCGCATCGAGCAGGTGATCGCCGACCTGGTCGAGCACCAGCTGGCCACGCCGGTGGTCAGCACGACTCCGCTCGTCACCTACAAGACGCCCGATCTCGGGTCCGCCGCCCGAGCGGACCGACGGGGCCACCGCGGCAGGCGGGGTCGGTCGTGAGCGTCCTCCTGCTGCTGTCGGCCGGGCGTGGGCCGCAGGAGTGCGCCTGGGCGCTGAGCCAGCTGCTGCACCGCCTGCGGGGCGAGGGCGCCCGCCGAGGTCTGAC
>NZ_JBSGIV010000087.1:0-22236 GCF_053605225.1 Micromonospora sp. NPDC003944 | reverse complement strand
GTCAAGGTATGACGACCGAGTCGGTGCCGGCCGGTTTGTGGTCGGCGGATGACGTTGAGGAACTGACCGGGATCCTGGCGGCCCGCCGTTCCCGGACGACCCGCCCCACGCCTCTGTGCTGTCCCCGGCTAGCCGGTGACGGTGAACGGTCGGGACACCGCCGTCGCCGACGTGGCGCCCTTCAGCGTGACGCTCGTCGCGCCCGCCTTCGCCGCCCCCGGAACGCTCACCGACGCGCCGGCGATGACGCCGTCACCGTTCGCGCGCACGGTGCTGACCGCGAACCCGGACCCGACGGCGATCGTGACCGCCTCGTTCGGGGCGAACCCGGAACCGTCGACCGTGATCGACGTGCCGCGCGGCCCCGAGGTGGTCAACAGCGCCACCCGGGGCTGGTAGGTCCGCGCCTCCGACTCCCCGGTCACCTGGACAGTGGCCGTGGCCGGCGTACGCGTCGACGCGCCCGTCGCGGTGACGGCGTACCGGCCGGGTTGCGCGTCGTCGGAGGTCGGCACCGAGGCGCGAACCGTTCCCGTCGCGGAGGCCGCGACCTTCGTGGTCCGGCCCGGGTCGGTGCCGACGCTGACGGTCACCTGCTCGCCGGCGGCGAAGCCGCTGCCGGCGACGGTGATCGCACCACCGCTGCTGACGGTGCCGGACGTGGACAGCGCGATCGCCGGCTGCGACCCGCCCCGAGCCACGGTCACGGTGAAGGACCCGGTGCTGCTCGACAGCGTGTCCCACGCGGTGACACGCACCGTGTAGGTGCCCTCCCGCAGGTAGGTGTGCTGGCCGCTCATCGCGCCGGACGCGTCGATCGTCACGTCGTTCGGAGCCGTGCCGTCACCCCACTGCACGCGGGCACGGTAGCCCGTCGTACCGGGCACACCGCCGCTCACCGCACCGAGGTTCGCCGCGAGGGCCTGTCCGGCGGTGGCCGTCTGGGCCTTGGGTGCCACGGTCGCCAGCGCCGGGGCGGGCGTGCCGTCGTTGGCCACGGCGAACACGTGGATCCGGCCCGCCGAGCGAGGGTCACCCGTCTGCGTCGGCAGGGTCACCGACACCAGCGTCTTGCCCGCCGGGATCTGGTACGGCGCGGTCGCGAACAGGAACGGCTGGGCGCCGTCGCGGCTGGTGCCCTGCAACCGGTACGCCGTCCGGGCGACGACGATGTTGCCGTAGGACGGGGTGCCGTTGGCGTTGCCGCCAAGCGTCCAGTCGCTCATCTGGATCGGGACGCTCGCCGTGCTGCCGTCGCTGAACGTCGCCGTGCCGGTGGTGCTCTGGTTCCCCTGGGTTCCGGCGCCGATGAACGAGATGCTCGTCGCGTCCTGCGGCAGGTCGAGGACGACAGTCGCCCCGTTGCCTGTGGCGTTGTCCGGCTGCCCGGCCGGGACGACCGGCAGGGTGAACCGCAGCGCCGTTCCGGGAACCTGCTGCGACTGGCCCTGGGTCACCCCGCCCGCCGCCAGCGCGGCCCGCGAGTACGCCCACGACTTGGCGTCACAGTCTGCCGCGAGGGCCCCTTCGTCCCCGACGCAGACGGTGTCGAACGCGGCGCTGAGACCGGACGCCGGGGCGTACGCCACCTCGACGCCGACCGTCGCGGAGCTCTGGCTCTCGCCGTCGGTCACCGTGACGTTGGCCTGGTGGTAGCCCGGCGTGGCGTAGGTGTGCGACCCACCGATGCGGTAGACGGCCCGCGAGCTGAGCGTCACGGTGCCCTCGGTGGCCGGTGTGCCGTCACCCCAGTCGATCGTGGCCCGGTAGCCGTCGGCGTTGCCGCCGGTGACGGTGGCCAGCGGCACCGAGACGGGTACGCCGGTGGTCGCGTGCACGCCGTCGGCGGCGGTGACCGTGATGTCGCCGCCCCCGAGGTCGAGGTCTCCCCCGGCGAGCAGCTCGACCTCGGCGAGGCTGGTCCGCTCGGCGCCGACGGTCTTGGTGACGGCGAGACGGAACTGCGCGAACCGTCCCGGCTTGTCGATCGAGTACGGGCGGGTCTGGTTGCGCCACGGGAAGACCTGGCTGGTGCGGGAGTCCACGGTGGTCCAGGTGAGACCGTCGTTGGAGCCCTGCAGGCGCCAGTCCGCCGGATCACCCGCACCGGCACCGGAGGTGACCGTGTAGTACTTCGGCTTCTGTTTGCCGCCGCGGAAGGCCCAGGTGATCTGCGGAGTCGCCGAGGTGAAGGTCAGCTGCGTGGTCGACGAGTCGTCGAACAGTTTCGACGCGTCCTGGCCGCCGGTGGCGGTCGCGGTGCCGAGGCCCGGGCCGGTGACGTCCTGCAACGGCTTCGGCGTCTCGTCGCCCTTGGTGAGCGACGGCGGGGCGTCGTTCCTGCCGCTGCCCCACGACGACGGCGTGGAGCCCATCTGGAAGTCGATGGTGCCGCCCTTGGCGAGCGCCGCAACATCCAGGGACAGGCCGCGCTGCTTCTTGCCGTTGACCCGCACGTCCTGCACGTAGACGTTCGCCGTGCTGTTGTTCGGCGCGTTGACGACGATGTCGCCGGTGCTGCGGCGCACGGTCATCCTGGTGAACTGCGGCGAGCCGATCGCCCACTCCGACGACCCGGCCTGCAACGGGTAGATGCCCAGCGAGCTGAGGATGTACCAGGACGACATCTCGCCGTTGTCCTCGTCGCCCAGGTAACCCTGGCCGATCTCACTGCCGACGTAGAGGCGCCGCAGGATCTCCCGCACCGTCTCCTGGGTCCTGGCCGGTGCGCCCGCGACGTTGTACATGTACGGGATGTGGTGCGACGGCTGGTTGCTCATGCCGAGCTGACCCATCCGCACCGCGCGCGCTTCGAGCATCTCGTGGATGATCCCGCCGTACCCACCGGGGCGGTCGGCGTTCTCCGGGGTGGTGAAGAAGGCGTCGAGCTTGTCCCGCAGCGCCTTCTGCCCGCCGTACAGGTTGGCGAGGCCCCGGCCGTCCTGCTGGGCGGTGAAGGCGAAGTTCCACCCGTTGGTCTCGGTGTAGACGCCTCCCCAGTCCAGCGGGTCACCGGAGAGGAAGGTGCCGGCGGCGTCGCGGCCCTGGAAGAGCTTCGTCTTCGGGTCGAAGAGGTGGACGTAGTTGCGGGCCCGCTCCAGGAAGTAGCGCGACTCCTCGGTGAGCCGGGCGCGCTCGGACTTCGGCGTGGCCGGGTCCTTGGCCAGCGCCGCACCCATGTTGCCGATGCCGAAGTCGTTGATGTAGCCCTCCAGCGCCCAGGACACCGACTCCCCCGTGGACGTCGGCGTGTAGCCGAGGAACAGGGAGGTCTCGATGCCCTTGCGACCGACCGCGCTGCGCCCGGACGCGACGGTCGCGTCCTTGACGGCGGCGTCGTACGCCGCGAGCGGGTCGGGCAGCTTGACCCCGGTGAGGTACGCCTGGGCCAGCGCCACGTTCGCGCTGGTGCCGGTCATCAGGTCGGCGTAGCCGGGGGACGACCAGCGGGCGATCCAGCCGCCGTCGCGGTAGTGCTGGACGAACCCGTCGGAGATCTTCGCGGCGATGTCCGGGTACAGCAGCGCGTAGGCGGGCCACACGGTGCGGTAGGTGTCCCAGAACCCGTTGTTGACGTAGATCTGCCCGTCGACGATCTTCGCGCCGGTCTGGGTGGCTGTCGACGCGCCGGTCGGCGCCGAGACCGGGCTCGCGTACTGCCAGCGCGGCGCGGCGGCGGTGCCGGTGTTCTCCGACTGCGAGTTCGGGTAGAGGTTCAGCCGGTACAGGTTCGAGTACATGGTGACGAGCTGCGCCTCGGTGGCGCCCCGCACCTCGACCCGGCCGAGCCGGTCCTTCCACGCGGCCGTCGCGGCCGCGTGGATCTGGTCGAAGCTCCGGCCGGTGACCTCCAGGTCGAGGTTGCGGCGGGCCTGGTCGACGGAGAGGAACGACGTCGCGAGGCGCATCGTCACCTCCCGTGAGGCGGAGATGTCGAAGGTGGCCGAGGTCGCGGCGGACGCCGTCGGTGCCCGGTCGAAGGCGCCGGAGACGAACATCCGGCTACGACCGGCCGACAGGCCGCTTCCGTTGTCGACCCAGCCAGTGAACGTGCCGTCCGTGCCGATGGTGAACGTGCCGTTGTGGAAGACGAGGCTTCCGGTCGGCTGCCCGGTGGGGAAGGTGAACCGCATGACCCCGGCGTGGTCGGTGGGCGACACCTCCGCGACCAGGCCGTTCTGGAGCGTGACCCGGTAGAGGTCCGGTCGTGCCGTCTCGTCGTCGTGCCGGAAGGCGAGCGCACGGCTGGCGGGCTGGCCGGTGAGCGGCCCTCCGCCGACGACCGGCATGACCGACATCTGGTTGCGGTCACCCATCCAGGGGCTCGGCTCGTGGGAGATCGCGAGGCCCTGGAGCATCGGCAGGTTGGCCGCGTTGTTGACCCGGTGGTACTCGTACTCCCACGAGTTGGAGGTCGCGTCGGTCACCGGCGTGAAGAAGTTGAACCCGTTCGGTACGGCGGTGATCGGCAGGTTGTTGCCGCGCGAGAAGCCGCTCGTCGAGTTGGTGCCCCGTCGGGTGTCGACGTAGTTGGTGAGCGTCGAGCCGTCGATCGAGGCCGGCGTGGCCGTCAGCTCGATGTCGTCGAGCCACCCCTGGAACCGGGTCTCCCCGGTGGCCTGCGGGTTGTCGTACGCGAGCAGGACGCGGTCGATCGTCTTGCCGCGCGCGACGGTGCCGAGGTCGGCCTGCACCAGGTTCCACTGGTCGGCGAAGAGCACCTTCGAGGCGCCCTGGCCGGCGCCGGTGAGCGGGTAGCCGTGCTGGTCGGCGGGCGACCGCCCACTCAGGTAGCTGCCGTCGGTGAAGCGCAGGTCGACGGCGGCGTAGGTGGACGGGTACCGGCCGTCCCCGTTGGTGAACTCGGGGAAGATCTTGTACGACAGGCGGGTCTTCGGCCCGACCGGGATGCTGACGTCGAAGAGCTTGTTCGTCGCGTACGACCGGCCGTTGCCCTCGGCGCCGCCGGAGTAGCGCAGCGCGGCCAGCCCGGTGAACCCGACGTCCGGCTTCGTGGTGTAGCCGCCGTTCGGGCCGGCGGTCGCCACGCTGACCATGGGGGTGGCCGGTGGGCGCACGTCCGAGCCGTCGCTGATGTTCCAGTCGGCGAGCTGCACGAGCGAGTCACCGGAGTTCGCGGTGACGTTCAGCCGGTAGAAGCCGTAGGCGTTCGTGTTGGTGAAGGTGTAGGTCTTGGTGGCGAAGCGCCCGCTGAACGTCTCCCCGGCGCGCTTGTCCAGGTCGGTCCAGGTGGTGCCGTCGTTGGAGCCCTGGACGACGAAGTCCTTCGGGTCGCGGGTCGGCGCGTCGTTGGCCGCGGTGAGCGAGTAGCGCCGCACCGTCGCCGGCTCGGCGAGCTGGTAGGTCACCCAGCCGGTGGACGCGAACACGAGCCACTTCGTCGACGGGTCGTCGTCGGCGAGGTTCGCGGCGACCTCGCGCGGCTTGTTCTCGTCGCTCGCGGTCACGGCGCTGACCTGGCCGAGCAGGCTGCCCGGCAGGGTGGCGACCTTGCCGCTCAGGTTGGCCTGGACCGGCTTGCCGTTCGCGCCGATCTCCACGGTGCTGGTGGCGGGCTGCGGGTCGGCGGCCTCGAACGAGGAGGTGAAGTTGCCGGGGGTTGTGGGGGTGGGGGCGGCGTTCGCCAGGGGCGCGGCGACGAGCAGGCCCAGCGGTAGCAGGGCGGCTGTCGTCGCCGCTACCAGGCGGCGCGACCGGGGACGCGCAAGGGGGATGTGCGACATGGGGGACGGAGCCTTTCGACTCGAACCGGGTCGAGTACGTCGAACGTCTGGGCAGAGTGGAGCGGTGGTGGGCGAGGCCCTGACATCGTTGTCATACGAGATGACGAGCAACGCGCGTCGGGGCGGTGGACTGTCGCTGATAGTTCCGGGCGCACCACTGCCGTGTCAACGGGTTGGTCACGTCGGAGCGGCCGTCGCCCCATCCGGGACCCGGCGACCTGGCACCGGGCCTCGACGCCGTCCGACGACGTACGCCGAGGCCCGGCCACGGATCAGCAGTAGAGGTTGGCTCCGGCGGACACACCGAGGATGCCGACGAACTGCTGGTACCGGGTGACGCGACTCTGCACCTGGGCGGGGTTTCCGCCGTTGCACTCGATCGAGCCGTTGATGCTGCGGATGGTCTGACCGAACCCGGCGCCGTTGACCATCGCGTTGTGGGCGGTCATGGTGCCCGGCCCGTTCTGGGTCATCCAGTACCAGATACCGGTCTTCCAGGCCACCGCGGCGTCGGTCTGCACCAGCCACGGGTTGGTCAGCAGCGGCAGGTTGAGCGCGTTACCCGCGGCGTTGTAGTTGAAGTTCCAGCTGAGCTGGATCGGCCCCCGCCCGTAGTAGGCGGCCTGCCCGGCGGGACACCCGTAGGACTGGCCGGGGTCGCAGTAGTGCGGGTAGTTGGCGGTGTTCTGCTCGACGATGTGCACCAGCCCGCCGGTCTCGTGGTAGACGTTCGCCAGGAAGGCCGCGGCCTCCTGCCGCTGCACGGTGGAACTGCCGGTGCGGGCGAACGCCGGGTAGGCGCTGAGCGCGGCGACGAGTCCCGAGTACGTGTAGAAGGAGTTGCGCCCCGGGAACATCTGGTTGAACTGGGCCTCGGTGACCACGAAGCCGCCCGGGTTGGTGGGCGGGTTGGTGGGTGGTTGGCTGCCGCAGGTGTACGGCTCCCAGTACCAGGTGCTGACGACGGGGTCGTACCCCGGATTGTCGTGCTCGGCGATGTAGTAGAGACCGTTGGTGTACCGCACGATCGCCCCGGTGACGTACCAGGTCCCGGCGGTCCAGTTCGGGTGGTTGCAGGTCCCCCCGGTGGGTGGCGTGGTGCCTCCCCCGCACGCGCCGAGGTCCTCCCAGACGCCGGTCGTGCCCGGCGGCGCCTCGTTCTGGGTCCACCACTTCGCCCGGTAGTTGCGGCCGTTGTGGGAGACCTGGGCGTCTCCCCAGTAGACGGCCGACGCCTGCCACGATGCGGAGCAGGCCGCTGCCGACGCGGCGGTGGCCGGGATGACCGCCACCAGTCCACCGGCGACGATCAGTGCCACCAGCGCGACAAGCGCGCGCAGTCTCGTCATGTGATCACTCCTTCCTAGGGCTCACGTGCCGAAATCCGCTCCGGATATCGACCGAGATGACTGTAACATCTTCTGTTCACAACCTTTACTAATTCGTCGACCTCTGGCGGGGGCGAACTCCGCGATCGACCGTCGATACTTCCGATGAATTTCCGGATCATGTCGACCAGCAAGTCGGCGGCCGACGTGAAGGGGCACCCTGGCGGATCGCCTTTGACGACGTCCCTACTGGCCAGACCCGGTACCCGTCCCTGAGGTAGCCGTACGGTGTTCCGGAGTGATTCCGGAACTTGTTGACGTGTTCGAATTCTCGCTGTAATACTCCGATCCACTGAGGTCTATGCGACGGCTCGCCGCGACCGACCACCACCAGACCTGTCCGGACTGCGCTGTCCGCCGTCCGGGCCTGCCAGAAGGGGCACCAGATGAGCAGGCTCTTCCCCCGCACGGCCCTGTGGTCGAGGCGGTTGCGCGCGGCGCTCGCCGTCCTCGCCACCGCCGTCGCCATGTGCGGCGTCGTCCTCGCGGCCACCTCGACCCCGTCGAGTGCCGCCACCTGCAACGGCTACGTCGGGCTCACCTTCGACGACGGTCCGACCGGCAGCACCAGCGCTCTGCTCAACGTGCTGCGCACCAACGGCGTGCGGGCCACGATGTTCAACGTCGGGCAGAACGTCCAGAACAACAGGTCGGCCGCGCAGGCCCAGGTGGCCGCCGGCATGTGGGTCGCCAACCACAGCTGGAACCACGCCCACATGACCTCGATGAGCCAGTCGCAGATGCAGGCGGACCTCTCCCAGACCAGCTCGGCGATCCAGTCGGCGACCGGCAGCCGCCCGACGCTGTTCCGGCCGCCCTACGGCGAGACCAACTCCACCCTGCAGTCGGTCGCGTCGTCACTCGGCATGCGCCAGGTGATCTGGGACGTCGACTCCCAGGACTGGAACGGCGCCAGCGTCAGCCAGATCGTGGCCAACGCGAGCCGACTCCAGGCCGGGCAGGTCATCCTCATGCACGACGGGATCCAGAACACCCGCGACGCGATCCCCCAGATCATGGCCAACCTGACCAGCCGCAACCTGTGCCCCGGCATGATCTCGGCGTCCACCGGCCGCGCGGTCGCGCCGGACGGCACCACGCCGCCGACCACCACGCCGCCGACCAGCCCGCCGCCCTCCGGCGGCTCCTGCACCGCGACCGCCACGACCCCGAACGTCTGGGGCGACAGGTACAACACGTCGGTGACGGTCAGCGGCGCCAGCACGTGGACGGTGGTCGTGGCCATCACCTCGCCGCAGCGGGTCTCCACCATCTGGAACGGCACCGCCACCTGGGACAGCAGCGGGACAGTCATGACCATGCGGTCCAACGGCAGCGGCAACACCTTCGGCTTCACCACGATGACCAACGGCAACAGCAGCGCCCGCCCACAGATCCGGTCCTGCACCTCGGGCTGATATCGCCGGGCTCGTGATCGTGCGCGGTGGGTGCGCCCGGCACCCACCGCGCACCCGGCGACCCGCCGCGCGGTCGCACTGCCACTAGCCTGCACGGATGCGACACACCCTCACACCCGGCGACGACACTCTGCACGGCCACTTCTCCCCCGACCTCCCGCCCGTGCTGACCATCGACCCCGGCGACACCGTCACCTCTCGCACCCTGGACTGCTGGTGGTCCGCCGGCCCGTACCCCGGCGGAGCGAACCGGAACCGGCCCCGGGTCGCGCAGCACCGGCCCGAGCACGGACACGCGTTGATCGGTCCGATCGCGGTCCGCGGTGCGCGCGCTGGTCAGACCCTCGCGGTCCGCATCGACGCGGTCGTCCCGGGCAGTTGGGGGACCACGGTTGCCGGCGGCTGGCCGAGCGGGTTCAACAAGCACTACGGCGTGCAGGACCACCAGGTGGTGCACGCCTGGGCGCTGGACCCGGCGACGATGACCGGTCGCAACCAGCACGGCCACACGGTTCCGCTGCGGCCCTTCATGGGAGTGCTCGGCATGCCGCCCGCGGAGCCGGGGCTGCACTCGACGACCCCACCGCGCCCCTGGGGCGGCAATCTGGACTGCCGGGACCTCACCGCCGGCAGTACCCTCCTGCTGCCGATCCCGGTGGACGGCGCGCTGTTCTCCGTCGGGGACGGGCACGCCGCACAGGGTGACGGCGAGGTCGGCGGCACCGCGATCGAGTGTCCGATGGACGAGGTGACGTTGACCTTCGACGTACGCGACGACTTCCCGGTCACCGGCCCGGTGGCCCGCACCCCCGACGCGTGGCTGACCCTGGGCGTCGGTGCCTCCCTTGACGACGCCACGTTCGCCGCCCTGGACGCGATGCTGACCCTGATGCAGCGGCTGCACGGCCTCAGCCGTCCGGACGCGGCGGCGCTGGCCAGCATCGCGGTCGACGTGCGGGTGACGCAGATCGTCAACCAGAGCGTCGGCGCGCACGCGGTGCTCCGCGACGACGCGCTGCGCTGGCCGGACGCCGGTTCTGTCGGAGGTCGCCGTTAACGTGTGGTCACTGTCGCCGCGCCGGCCGGATCGCGCCGCCCGCTGACCCTCGGAGGCCCCCCATGTCCCAGGAGACGACCTACCTCGAACTGTCCGAAGTGGACGGTGCGCACAAGTTCTACGAGGTCCTCGTCGACGACGCCACACTGACGGTGCGCTACGGCCGGATCGGCGACCAGGGGCAGGTCAAGGCAACCGCCTATCCGGACAACGCCCGGGCCCGGGCCGCCGCGGCGAAGAAGATCGGCGAGAAGGTCCGCAAGGGCTACGCGCCGGCGGTCCCCGGCGTCCGCCAGAAGCGCACCGTGTCGCGGCGGCAGATCGTCAGCACCCGCTCCACCGCCCGCACCGCCCCGGTGCTCTGGCGCTACGACTCCGGTGCCCCCGCCTTCGGCATCTTCGTTGACGGGCAGCACTGCATGGTCGGCAACGAGCACGGCGTCATCACCACACTCGACCACGACGCCCGGGTGCGCAGCCAGGTTCGCCTCCCCGACGGGGTCAAGTGCATCGTCGCCGACGACGCCTGGGTCTACGCCGGCTGCGACGACGGCAACGTCTACGACCTGTCCGGCAAGGTGCCCCGGGTGGCGTACGCGATCGCCCCGGAGATCGACATCTACTGGCTCGACATCCATGACGGCGTGCTCGGCGTCTCCGACGCCGACGGCGGGATCACCGCCGTCGACCACGAGGACGAGTTCCTGTGGCGGCGCCCGGGGCGCGGGCGGTCGGCCTGGATGGTGCGCTGCGACGACGATGCCATCTACCACGGCCACTCGCAGGGCGTGACCGGCTACGAGTGGCGCACCGGCGGCGAGTTGTGGCACACCACCACCGGTTCGGTGCTCTTCGGCTGGCAGGAGCACGGCAGTGTGTTCGCCGGGACGGGCACCCGCGAGGTGGTCCGGCTGTCCAAGTCGGGTGGCCTCGAGCGCACCTACCGCTGCGACGCCCCGGTCTTCTCCTGTGCCACCGCCGAGGGCGGGCGGTACGTCTTCGCCGGTGACAGCCAGTCCTCGATCTACTGCTTCGACGCGGCGGGCACCCGGCTGTGGAAGCTCGGCACCGGCTGTGGGTCGGCGTACTCCATGCAGTACCACGACGACCGGCTCTACGTCGTCACCACCGGCGGTCACCTCGCCTGCATCGACGCGAGCGAGCCGGCGATCCGCGCGGCGCAGGCCGGCGACGTCCCCGAGGTCCGCGACATCAAGGCACCGCGCCAGGCGCCCCGGCCGGTGGAGCCGACGCTCGTCGAGGTGACGAGCGACGCCGTCGGTGGAGTCGTGGTGCAGTGCCTCGACGACCGGGGGCGGCTGCGGGTGCAGGTGCTCTCCGACGGGTACCGGCACGACTGGTCCGTGCAGTTTCCCAAGGGGATCCGCGAGCCCGGTGCCCGCTACCTGGTGACCGAGGTGCGCGAGTCCAGCCGCGGTGGTTACTACCGCGCGTACGGCGACATCCGCCGGCTGCGCTGAGCGGGGGCGCACCAGCCTGCGTCACCGAGAGGTCCCCGGTCGCGCTCGCCGGTGCCGTAGGGTGCCGGCATGGCGCACCCCGCCCGGGCCGACGGCGACGCCGACCGGGCCTGGTGGGTTGCCCCGCCGACGCGGCGAGTGAGTCACCTGCCGGGCGTCGACCCGGAGCTGCTGCGGGTGGCGTTCGACCCGTTGCCACCGGCGGCACCCGCGGTCGTGCACTACCGGCCGCCCACTGTGGTCGGTCCTCTCGGTGAGCTCGTGGATGCCCTGCTCGACCAACTGGACGCCGCGGCCCTCGCGATGTTTCCCCGCTGGCTGACGGGTGCCGACCGGTTCGACGGCGAGGGCACCCTCGGCATGGCCGCGGTGCGCGCCCTCGCGGCCCGTACCGCCGCCCAATCCCGGCACTTCGGCCCGTTCCTGGTCGACCTCGCCGAGCGTGGGCTGCGCGGTCCGCGCCACCGCACCGGCCGGTCCCGCTTCGCCCCGGGCGTACGCGCCGTCGGGCTCGCCCGGGTGATCGCCGAGGCGTACGACCGGGAGAGCTGTCTACTCGTGGTGGCCCTGCCCGACCTGGCTGCGGACGCCGAACGGACGCTTGTGGCCGCCGCCGAGTGGCTCGTGCGACACGGTGGCTTCACGGTGTGGTTGGTCGGTGGGCCCCTGCGCCACGCCGACCGGGTACGGTCGGTGCCGATCGAGCTGCCGCCGCGATTCGCCGGGCTGGCCGACGCGGTCGACGGGGTGCCGCCGAGCGCCGCGCGGCAGTCGACGGTGTGGGCCTGGCCGCCGATCGCGGGCGTGCCACGCGGTGACAGCGCCGCCGAGCAGGCGTTGGAACGCGCGCTCCGACCGCACGACTGGGCACGGGGCCGGCGGTGGAACCAGACCTACGAGTGGCAACTCCTGGGCGAGGCATACCGACTGGATCTGTTTTGGCCCACGGAGGGTCTTGCGGTCGAGGTGGACGGCCCGGAGCATCGTGGGCGAATCGCTTTCGCCAACGATCGGCGGAGAGACGTGCAGCTGCAACTCCTCGGGCTGGACGTGCTCCGCTTCACCAACGAGCAGGTGCTCACCGACGCGCCGGCGGTGGTCGACGGAATCCGTCGGCTGCTGGCCCGGCGACGCACGGGCGGCACGCACCCCCACGGAGATGAGACATCATGACGAGCCCGGCGGACGTCCCGCACCTGACACCGAACCAGATCAACGCCCTCGTGGTGCTGATGGTCGAGGCGCGTCGAGTCACCAACGTCGAGCTGAAGGAGCTGGCCGGTTTCACGCTCACCGGCAAGGACAACGCGAAGCTCGTCGACCTGGGTCTGGTGGACACCGATCGGACGCACCGGCCGTTCGCCCACGAGCTGACCGACGAGGGCTGGCGGGTGGCCCGGCAGCTGCACACCGCCCCGCCGCCGAAGCAGGGCGGCTCGACCACGCGGTCATTGTTCGTCGTCCTGTCCAACCTGCACCGTTCGCTGGACCGGCTCCGGGTCAGCCACGGCGACTTCTTCAAGCGGACCGGGGCAGCGGTGGCGGCCAGCGAGCCTCCGCGCGCAGCACCGGCACCGGTGACACCTGCGTCCGCGGCGGAGGTCGAGGCGCTCGTTCGTTCGACGTACCGGGACCTGGCCACCGCGCCGGGCGCCTGGGTCGGCCTCGCCGACGTCCGGGACCGGCTCGCCGACACCGACCGGGCCGCCCTGGACGCGGCGCTGCGGACGATGGTCGGTCAGGAGGACGTCCGCATCATCCCGGTGGCGAACACCAAGTCACTGACCGCCCGGGACCGGGCCGCGGCCGTCCGCATCGGGAATGAGGACAACCACGCCCTGGCGATCGGCCCGGCGTGATCTCCGAGGACCAGCGAAGCGCGCTGGAGGCGGTGAGTTTCAACCCGGCGGTCACCCCGGACGACGTCTGGCGACCGAGCCGGCACGACGTACCGGAGCTGCACGAGAAGGTGGCCGCGGAGATCCTGCGCGGCGTGGCGCGGGCCCGCACCGACGACACGAGCATGCCGCTGGGCGTGGCCATGCAGGGCCGCGCGGGGGCCGGCAAGACGCACCTGCTCGGCGCGGTCCGCGAACGGATCCAGCGCGAGGGCGGCTACTTCTTCCTTGTCGACATGGTCAGTGGCAAGACGTTCTGGGAGAGCGTGGCACTGGCTCTGGTGGAGGGGATGGGCCGGCCCCACGTCGGCTGGGGCACGCAGCTGAAGACCTTCCTGCGTCGACTCACCCCCCAGCTCGGCCTGCCGGTGGAGGTCCGCGACGCGGTCGCCGGGGCCCGACCGGTGACCCGGGAGCACCTCGACGCGTTCATCTGGGCGCTGCGCGAACGCGATCGGGAGGTCGGGCGGGACGCCCAGGACACCGCCCGGGCGCTCGTCCTGCACGGTGCCATCGACTTCGAGGCACAGGACGTCGGTTACGCCCACCTGATCTCCGAGCCGGGTGACCCGGCCGCGCGGGCGGCCTGGGGGTTGAGCCCCGCCACCCGAACTCCGCAACAGGTCGTGCAGGACGTCTCCCGGTTGATGGCGCTGACCCTGGACCCCACGGTGATCGCCGTGGACCAGCTCGACACGCTGTTCGCCCAGACCAGCACCTCACTGCTCAACCAGCATCAGGGGTTGGAGGACGGTCAGGCCAGAATGCTCGGCCCGATCGCCGACGGCCTGCTCAAGCTCCGCGACATCACCCGCCGCACCCTGGTCGTGGTCTCCTGCCTGCCGGACACCTGGGTGCTGATGACCCGCGCCGCGCCCACCCCGGTCGCCGACCGCTTCCGGACGTCGACCCTGCCGGACCGGATCCCCACCCCGGAGATCGGGCAGGCGATCGTGGCGAAGCGCCTCGCCACCGCGTACACGGGTATGTACTTCGGACCGCCGCACCCCACCTGGCCGATCGCCCCGGCGGCCTTCGCCGACGCTCCCGCCCTGACGCCCCGCGCCCTGCTCCGCCGGGTGGACCGGCACATCGCGTGGTGCCGTGACCGCGACGAGGTGGTCGAGCTGGAGCGGCTCATCGACGGCGCCGACTCCACTCCGACTGTCGACACCGTCCGCGCCGCCAGCGCCGAGCCGACGACGGACGAGCGCCGCCTGCACGAGTTGGACACCCGCTTCACCGACCTGGTCGAGGCCGCGGACGTGTCGGCAGCCCTCGACCCGGCGGGCGAGGACGAGCACCTGCCGCCGCTGCTCGCCGCCGGCCTGGCCGCCTGGATCGCCGAGCAGGCGCCGACCGGCGCCACCTACAAGTACGATCCGCCGCCCGGGCGCAAGCCCGCGTTGCACGGGCGGCTCATCGAGGTGCTCGACGAGGCCACCGAGAACGAGGCGCACTGGTGCTTCCGGGCCATCGCACACCCGAACGCCGTCGCCGTCACCGCCCGGGTCAAGGCCGCCTGCACCATGGCCGGGCTGGACCGGGACCTGCCACAACGGCGACTGATCCTGCTGCGCAACCGCCCGTGGCCGACCGGGAAGCGTACGACCGAGGTGTTGGCCGGCTTCGACGCGGCCGGCGGGCTGCGGTGCGCCGTGCCGGAGGCGGACCTGCGGGTCTTCGCGGCGCTGCGGATGATGGCGACCGAGCCGTCCACGGCCCTGCAGGAGTGGCTGGTGGCCCGTCGTCCGGCCAGCGGGACCGAGCTGTTCCGCGCGGTCCTGCCCGGGCCCGACGGGACGCGGGGCGGTGCGTCGCCGCCCGACGACGGCGAGCCACCGTCGGGTGGCTCCGCGTCCGACCCCACGACCGTGCCGGTCACCGCCGTCGCCGAGGGCGCGTCGAGCGGCGCGGCAGCCGGGGCCGTCTCCGCCGAGCCGGCCGGGCAACCAGTCGACGCCGGCGGTCGGGCGGTCGGGTTGGGGTGCACGGTCGACGGCGGTGACCCGTTCACGGTGCCGTTGGAGTCGCTGCGCCGCCACGCCGTCGTGTTCGCCGGGTCCGGCTCGGGCAAGACCGTGCTCATCCGCCGACTGATCGAGGAGTGCGCCCGCGAGGGGGTCTCCGCGATCGTGCTCGACCCCAACAACGACCTCGCCCGGCTCGGCGACGCGTGGCCCGAGCCGCCGAGCGGTTGGGGCCCCGGCGACGCCGAACGAGCCGCCGACTATCTCGCACACACCGAGGTGGTGGTGTGGACGCCGCGGGTCACCGCCGGTCGGCCGCTGAGCTTCCAGCCGCTGCCCGACTTCACCTCCCTGCGCGACTGGCCCGACGAGTTCGACCAGGCCGTCCGGTCCGCCGTGGAGGCGCTCGCGCCCCGGGCCAGTGTCGACAGGTCGAGCAGGCTGGCCCAGCAGGGCAAGGCCGTCCTCACCGAGGCCCTCCAGGCGTACGCGCGCAGTGGGATGGTGGGCCTGCCCGGCTTCACCGAGTTCCTCGCCGACCTGCCCGACGGCGTCAGCCGGCTGGCCCGCGCCGGCAAGCTCGCCGAGGAGCTGGCCGAGGCGCTCAAGGCGGCGATGGTCACCGATCCGCTCTTCGGCGGGGTCGGCGCGCCGGCCGACCCGGGGCTGCTGCTGACGCCGTCGCCGGGGCGGCGGGCCCGGGTGTCGGTGGTCAGCTTCGTCGGTCTCACCTCGGACCAGGAGAAGCAGAGCTTCGTCAACCAGTTGCAGATGGCGCTGTTCGCGTGGATCAAGCGGCACCCGGCCGGTGACCGCCCGTTGGGTGGGCTGTTCGTGATGGACGAGGCGCAGACGCTCGCGCCGTCGACCGGCACCACGGCCTGCACGGCCAGCTCGATCGCGTTGGCCTCGCAGGCCCGCAAGTACGGGCTCGGGCTGGTCTTCGCCACCCAGGCGCCGAAGGGTCTGCACAACCAGATCTCCGGCAACGCGACGATGCAGTTCTTCGGGCTGCTCAACGCGCCGGCGCAGATCGACGCGGCCCGGCAGCTCGCCGAGGCCAAGGGCGGGCGGCTGCCGGACATCGGCCTGCTCAACAGCGGTGAGTTCTACGCCGCCGGGGAGGGGTTCTCGTTCGTCAAGGTCCGCACCCCGCTGTGCCTGACCCACCACCCGAAGGCGCCGTTGACCCCCGAGGAGGTCGTCGCCCGCGCCCGCCCGGCTGGGTAGCCTGAGGCCATGATCTTCATTACCGCCAAGTTCCGGGTCCTGCCCGAGCACGCCGACCGGTGGCCGCAGATCGCCGCCGAGTTCACCGAGGCGACCCGGGCGGAGCCGGGCTGCCTCTGGTTCGACTGGTCTCGCAGCGTGGACGACCCGGCCGAGTATGTGCTGGTCGAGGCGTTCCGCGACGACCAGGCCGGCGCGGCCCACGTCCAGTCCGACCACTTCCGCGCGGCCCAGGAGACCCTGCCGCCGCACCTGGCCGAGACGCCGCGGATCGTGAACGCCAGCGTGCCGCAGGACGACTGGTCGCTGCTCGGCGAGATGGCCGTCCCCGAGGGCCGCTGACCGCGCTCGCGCCGCCCGCCGTCAGCGCAGCCGGCGGGCGGTGAACCGGGCCGGCGGGTCGGCGATCACGTCCTGCGCCGCGATGAGCTGGATCTCCCGGGTGCCCGCCGCGAGGGTCGCCTCGAGGACGGCGTAGACGGAGGCGATGGTGCGTTCCAGCGCGGTCGCGGGTGACCCGGTCGTCGACAGGTGCGCGAGGTACAGCGCCGCGGTGACGTCGCCCCCACCGTTCGGGTTGATCGGCAGCAATGGTGTGATCACCGCCCAGGCGCCCTCGTCGGAGACCGCCACCACCTCCAGCGAGTCCGGCGGCAGGTCGCCGTGGAGCACGCTCGTCACCAGGACGTGCCGTGGCCCGGTCGCGCGTACCACGTCGACCGCGTCGAGCACCTCGGCCAGCGAGTTCGTCGTACGGTCGGCGAGGAAGTCCAGCTCGAAGTGGTTCGGCGTGATGATGTCGGCGCGGGGCACCACGGTGTCGCGTAGGTACTCCGGAATGCCCGGCCGGACGAACATGCCCCGACCGGCGTCGCCCATCACCGGGTCGCAGCAGTACACCGCGGCCGGGTTGGCCGCCTTCACGGTCGCCACCGCGTCCAGGATCACCGCACCCACGGCCGGGTCGCCCTGGTAGCCGGAGAGCACCGCGTCGGCGCTGCCGAGCACCCCCCGGTCTCCGATGCCCGCGATCACCTCCGCCACGTCCGCCGCCGGGAGCGTCGGGCCCCGCCACGCGCCGTACCCGGTGTGGTTGGAGAAGTGCACGGTCAGGACCGGCCAGACCTCGTGCCCGAGGCGTTGCAGGGGAAAGGCCGCCGCGGAGTTGCCGACGTGACCGTAGGCGACCGACGACTGGATGGACAGGATCTTCACCGGCCCATCATCGCCGTTGCTGCCGACGCGCCAGGCACGGGCCGCCGAATCTGTCGGGTGGCCCACTCGCCGCCCGCCCCGTTCGGTGCGGCACGAGCGGGCGGCCCGGACCGTGTCGTCCGGGCCGCCCGATCGGTCGTACGGTCAGCCGCCGAGGCTCGCCGCGGCCGAGGCGATCGACGAGGCGAAGTAGCTCACCTGGGTGTAGACACCCGGGTAGTTGGGTCGGGCGCACCCGTTGCCCCAGCTGACGATGCCGACCTGGATCCAGGCGTTGCTGGCGTCGCGGCGGAACATCGGGCCGCCCGAGTCACCCTGGCAGGTGTCCGTGCCGCCGCTGGCGTAGCCGGCGCAGATCTCCTGGGCCGGGATGAGGTCCCCGCCGTAGTTGGCGTTGCAGGTGGAGTCGCTGACGAACGGCACTGTCGCCTTGAGCAGGTACCGCTGCTGGCCGCCGCCCTCCCGCGCGGCCCCCCAACCGGCGACGGTGAAGGTGCCGCTGTCGTACGCGGTCGTGGTGGCGATCGGCAGCGTGCTCAGGCCGGTGACGGGGCTGGCCAACCGGATCAGCGCCCAGTCCCGGCCGGCGCCGTTGTAGCCGGGCGCACGGTAGACGTAGTTGGACCGCACGGTGATCCGGCTGGACGACTGGAGGTCGACCGCCCCGAGCGTCGCGGTGATGCTGGTGTTGGTGCCGGTCGCGCCGACGCAGTGTGCCGCGGTGAGCACCAGCCGGGGGCTGTAGAGCGCCCCGCCGCAGCCCATCGAGAGACGCACCATGAACGGGAACTCGCCCTGAGCGGCGCGGGTGCCACCGACGACGTTCGGCGTGATGGGACTGTCGGCCGCGGCGGCCGGCGCGGTGAGGGTCAGGCTGGCCGCGGTCACCGCGGCCAACGCGGTGGCCAGCAGGCCAGTGAGGGTACGCCAGCGAACCATGCATTCCTCCGCATCAGGGTGGCGCGCCTCGTGAGCGCACCGCAGTCGAGATAGCGGTCATCATATTGAGCACAATGGATCTCAAGGGTCATCCCCTCTGGGTCGTACCACCGGCGTTATGGATCTCGCCCGGCGGGAGGGCGACCGACGGTCAGCCGCCCGGGGTGCCGGTGCTCTCCCGGCGGACGAGCCGGAACGGCGTCTGCACGGTCAGCGGCCCCGCGACCTCCGCGCCCTCGATGCGGGCGACGAGGCGGCGCACCGCGAGACGGCCGATCTCCCTCTTGTCCGGGGCGATCGTGGTGAGGGTCGGGGCACTGAACCGCCCCTCCTCGATGTCGTCGATCCCGACCACCGCGACGTCCTCGGGCACCCGGTGACCGACCTCGGCCAGCGCCCGGAGCGCCCCGATGGCGATCAGGTCGTTGTAACCGAACACCGCGTCCGGAGGGTCACCGAGGGCGAGCAGGTCATGCATGGCCCGCTTGCCGTCGAGTCGACCGAACGCGTCGGTGCCGGCGACCAACCGCTGTCGGTACGGCAGACCGGCGGCCGTCAGGGCCTCCCGGTAACCCCGCACCCGCAGGTGGGCCGAGTGCCGGTCGCCGCCGGGGGTGGCGCCGATGAACGCTATCCGGCGACGGCCGATCGCCACGAGATGCCGGATCGCCGCGTGGCTGGCGGCCACGTTGTCGATGGCGATGTGGTCGTGCGGTACGTCGTAGACGCCCTCACCGATCAGCACGAGTGGGCTGCCGGCGGTCCGGCCTAGCACCTCCGCCCGGCCGACGCGCACCGGGCTGAGGATCAGGCCGTCGATGATGCGCTGCCGGGAGCCGTCGAGGAGTGCCAGCTCCGCCTCCCGGTCGGCGGCGGTGTTCTCCATGACGAGCGTGTAGCCGAGCGCGGCGGCCTCGGCGATGGCGATCTCGGCGAGCTCGGCGAAGTAGGGGTTGGTCAGCTCCGGGACGGCCAGGGCGATCAGGCCGGTACGACCCCGGCGCAGGTGCCGGGCGCCGAGGTTGGGGCTGTAGCCGAGCTCGTCGATCGCCTGCTGCACCCGCTGTCGGGTCCGCTCCCCCACCGGCCGGTAGCCGTTCACCACATTCGAGACCGTGGCCAGCGAGACGCCGGCGCGCTGGGCGATGTCCTTCAGGTTGACGCCCATCCCCAACCTTTCGCGGATTCGTTCGGCGGGTCGACCGGGACATTGACGAACAAGCATTGACGGGACGACCGGTGCGGCTCTATAACGTTAAACAGGTGCTGATGGATGTCAATATCCCACGCACCGTCGTCGGGTGGAAATCCCACCGACATCCGTCACTGACGCCCGTCCACCGTCAATGACCACCCGATGCCCACCACCCACGCGCTTCGGGCCTGACCGCACCCGCCCGCGGCGACTCGCCCCTCGGAGACGGCATGACACGTCACGTCCCCATCCGCCCCGCCCTGCCACTGCTGCTCATCCTCACCCTGGTCGCCGGCATCCTCACCGCGCCCGCCTCGCCGGCGTACGCCGCACCGGCCAAGACGCCACCACTGACCACCCCCTGGACCAGCCAGGCCCTGAACGGCACCCCACTGCCGGAGTACCCGCGACCCCAGATGACGCGGCCGGACTGGCTCAACCTCAACGGCGAGTGGCAGCTACGCCAGTCGACGACCGACGACGCCCCGCAGTTCGGCACCAACCTGCCCGAGCGGGTCAACGTGCCCTTCCCGGTGGAGAGCGCCCTGTCCGGCATCCAGCGGGCCGCCAACGACAACCGCAACTACCTGTTCTACCGACGCACCGTCACCATCCCGGCGACCTGGTCGGGTCGGCGGACCCTGCTGCACTTCGGCGCCGTCGACTGGCAGAGCACCGTCTGGGTCAACGGGGTCCGGGTCGGCGCGCACACCGGCGGCTACGACGCCTTCAGCTTCGACGTGACTCCCCAGCTCACCGCCGGGACGAACGAGATCGTCGTCAAGGTCTGGGACCCCACCGACACCCGACAGAACGGCAGCCTGCCCGCCATCGGCAAGCAGACCAAGACACCCAGCGGAATCTTCTACACGCCCAGCTCCGGCATCTGGCAGACAGTGTGGATGGAGCCGGTGCCCACCGCCTCGATCAGCAGCGTCGACGTCTACCCGAACCTGGGCAACAACACCCTGCGGGTCCGGGTCTTCACCCGGGGCGACGTGAGCGGCCACAGCGTGCTCGCCGAGGCGCTGAACGGCGGCACCGTGGTCGGCTCGGCCACCGGCGGCTTCACCGACTTCAGCGTGCCGGTGCCCAACGCCCGCCGCTGGTCGCCCGACGACCCGTTCCTCTACAACCTCCGGGTGACCCTGCGCAGCGCCGCGGGCGCCACCGTGGACCGGACCACGCACTACTTCGGCATGCGGGAGATCACCACCGGCCTGGTCAACGGTGTGCTCCGCCCCAAGCTCAACGGCCAGTTCGTGTTCCAGGTCGGCACCCTCGACCAGGGCTTCTGGCCGGACGGGCTCTACACCGCGCCGACCGACGCCGCCCTCGCCTTCGACCTGCAGAAGCACAAGGACCTGGGTTTCAACATGGTGCGCAAGCACATCAAGGTCGAGCCGCAGCGCTGGTTCTACCACGCCGACCGGCTCGGCCTGCTCGTCTGGCAGGACATCCCCTCGCTGACCGCGCAGAACGTCGACCCCACCGACGCCCAGCAGGCGCAGTTCGAGGCCGAGGCACGCGAGATCGTCGACGAGCACCGCAGTTCACCGGCGGTGGTCGCGTACACGCCCTACAACGAGGGTTGGGGCGAACGGTCCCTCGCCGACACCCGGCGGGTCGCGCAGAACATCAAGAACCAGGACCCGACCCGCCTGGTCAACCCGCACAGCGGCCACAACTGCTGCCAGTCCCTCGGCGACCCCGGCAACGGCGACATCGACGACTGGCACGTCTACCTCGGACCCGACTCGCCCGTACCGTCGAGCAGCCGGATCGCGGTGCTCGGTGAGTTCGGCGGCCTGGGCCTGCACACGCCGGGCCACGAGTACAGCCCGAACGGCAGCTTCTTCGCGTACGAGTGGCAGTCCAGTTCGAGCGCCCTCACCGACAGGTACGTGGGGCTGGTGCAGGGCACCCAGAACCTGATGATCGGCAAGGGGCTCAGCGCCTCGATCTACACGGAGATCACCGACCTGGAGGGGGAACTCAACGGCTTCCTCACCTACGACCGGCAGGTGATCAAGATGGACCAGTCGCGGGTACGCGCCGCGAACACCGCCCTGGTGAACGCCTCGAAGGCCATCGGCAGTTCCGCACCGGTCGCCCTGCCGGCCAACACCCGCCGGTCGCTACAGGTGACCACGCCCGGCTACACCAACCGCTACCTCCGCCACCAGGACAGCCTGGCCTACACCGAGGTGGTCGACGCCGCGAGTTCCAGCCTGCTCAAGGCCGACGCCACGTACACCGTCCGGCCGGGCCTGGCCGGAAGCGGTTGCTACTCGTTCGAGTCGGTCAACTTCCCCGGGCAGTACCTGCGCCACCAGAACTCCCGGGTCCGCAACTCACCTGACGACGGCTCCGCGCTGCTGCGCGCCGACGCCACCTGGTGCGCCCGTACCGGGTTGACGGGCACCGGCGTCTCGCTGGAGTCGTACAACTTCCGCGGCCGGTACCTGCGGCACTACAACGCGGAGGTCTGGCTCAGCAACGGCGCCGGCGGCGACGCGTACAACACGCCGACGTCGTGGGCCGCCGACAGCACCTGGAACATCGCCGCCCCGTGGGCGCCCTGACCACTGCGCCCTGACCCGGCCGTCCCGACACGGCGAGGCGCGGGGGTTCCGGCATCGCACCCCGGGTGCAGAGCAAAGGCGGCCCTGAGCCGGCCCCGCGACGCCGTCCAGGCGTC
>NZ_JBSGIV010000086.1:0-22376 GCF_053605225.1 Micromonospora sp. NPDC003944 | reverse complement strand
TCGACGTCTCGGGCTTCTCGACCGCCAACGGCGGCAGCATCGTGCAGTGGAGCGACACCAACGGCACCAACCAGCAGTTCCGGTTGGCCGACTCGGACAGCGGCTACGTCCGGTTGATCAACCGGAACAGCAACAAGGTGATGGAGGTGCAGGGCGCCTCGACCGCCGACGGCGGCAACATTGTGCAGTACGACGACTGGAACGGCGCGAACCAGCAGTGGCAGTTCGTCCGCGTCGACGGTGGCACCACGCCCCCGACGACGACCCCGCCGCCGAGCGGCACCTGCGACCTTCCCTCGACGTACCGCTGGTCGTCGACGGGTGCGTTGGCGCAGCCGAGGTCGGGTTGGGTGTCGTTGAAGGACTTCACCGTCGCCCCGTACAACGGCCAGCAGTTGGTCTACGCCACCACCCACGACTTCGGGTCCAGCTGGGGTTCGATGAACTTCAGCCTCTTCACCAACTACTCGCAGATGGCCTCGGCCAGCCAGAACGCGATGAACTCCGGCACCGTCGCGCCGTCGTTGTTCTACTTCGCCCCGCGCAACATCTGGGTGCTCGCCTACCAGTGGGGTGGGCCGGCGTTCTCGTACCGGACCTCGTCCGACCCGACCAACCCGAACGGCTGGTCGTCGCCGCAGACGTTGTTCAGCGGAAGCATCACCGGCTCGGGCACCGGCCCGATCGACCAGGCGGTCATCGGTGACGGTACGAACATGTACCTGTTCTTCGCCGGTGACAACGGCAAGATCTACCGGGCCAGCATGCCGATCGGGAACTTCCCGGGCAGCTTCGGCTCGAACTACACGACCATCATGAGTGACACCACGAACAACCTGTTCGAGGCCGTGCAGGTCTACAAGCTGCAGGGCCTGAACAAGTACCTCATGATCGTCGAGGCGATCGGTTCGCAGGGCCGCTACTTCCGCTCGTTCACGGCCACCAGCCTGGGTGGTTCGTGGACGCCGCAGGCCACGTCCGAGAGCAACCCGTTCGCGGGCAAGGCCAACAGCGGCGCCACCTGGACCAACGACATCAGCCACGGTGAGCTGCTGCGCACCAGCGCCGACCAGACCATGACCGTCAACGCGTGCAACCTGCAACTGCTCTACCAGGGCCGTTCTCCCAGCTCCGGCGGTGACTACGGCCTGCTGCCGTACCGGCCGGGTCTGCTGACCCTGCAACGCTGACCCACTGTGATCAAGCTCGACTGACCGGAACGGGCGGGCTCGGCGTCACGCCGAGCCCGCCCGGCTCACTGTGCCCGGTGCATGTTCGAGCCCGCGCCGGGCGTGCCGGTGACGCAGGTCAGCACGTGGCCCTGACCACGGGTGGCGCTCGACGTGGTCGTGGCGAAACCGTGGGTTTCGAGAAGTAGTTCGGTCGCGGTGAGGTTCGCGGTGGCGTGCGCGGCGGTGGGTCGTTCGCCGAAGACGTAGAGCCGTCCTCCGGGCGTTAGCAGGCTTCGCATCCGGGCGATCTGCTGCGCCGCGTCGCCCAGCCAGAAGAGGCTGACGTTCACCGCAAAGATCTTGGTGAAGTGGCCGGTCGGAAGGTCGGCCGACTCGAAGCCGGCACGTCTGATCTCGGCCCTGCCGGCGTCGATGTGGCCCAGGTTCCGTTGGGTCGCGAGCCGCACCATCGTCGCGGCGCGGTCGATGGCGACGATGCGGCCGCTCGTGAGGTGGTCGGCGACCAGGGACACCGCCGCTCCCCGACCGCAGCCGATCTCCAGCACCTGGTCGTCGGGTGCGACAGCCATCCTCTCCACCGCCCAGCGCTGCCGATGGGCGGCCACCACCCGAATCGGTTCGCTCGCCGCTGGTGTCGTGCTCGGGCCGGACGAACCCGCATCGCGGGTCGAAAGAGTGGACCTCACGACGTCACCCGCCGGTGCCTGCTCTGCTCACGCCTCTGATTCCACCCTCTCAGCGGAGTCGGTGCACCGTGTCCTCGGTCACCGCGCCCGATCGGTGGGTACGACAGCGGTAGGTCCACCGCCATCGAGGTCCGGAACCGGGGTGGCGGCCACGGGAGCCGCCACCCCGGATCGGGTGGTGCGTCAGGCGATCCGATAGGCCCGCTGGATCGTCTGCGTGACCGTGTTGCCGGCAGTGTCGGTGGCCGTCAGGCGTAGCGAGACGAACCCGGCCCGCTTCGGATGGCTGACGACAGCGACGTCCCGGAGCACCGGCACCGCAGCCCAGGTCCGGCCGTCGTCGAACGACGCGGACACGTTGAGCTGCCGGTTCGGCGCGGCCTTCGAGCCGGCCTGCCGGTCCAGCGTCACCGGGATCGCCGTGATCCGGCCCGCCCGTGCCGTGTTGGTCTGGTCGAGCACGGGCGTCGGACGAGCAGTCGTCAGGGGCAGCCGCTCCGGCGACGTGGTGTGCGCGGAGGTGAAGGTCCAGGCCACCGTGACCGACGTCGACAGGGTGTCCGGGGTGCTCCGGGTGGTGGTTGCCTCCAGACGGTAGGTGGCCTTGCCAGGGGGCACCGCGAACTCGGCCCACGGGCTGTCCGAGGTGCCGATCTCCTTGCCGTCGCGCAGCAGCCTGACCCGCACCGGCTGGTCGTCGCGGCTCGCCGGGCGGCCGCTCGCGTCGCCGAACAGGGGCAGCGAGGCGAGCGAGATGGTGTCGCCGTCGCGGCCCGCGTACCCCAGAGGCGACAGCGTCGGCGCCTGGGCCACGGTGGGCCCGAAGGGTGCGTTGTTCCAGGTCTGCGCGTACGAGCGGCCCGCCGTGAAGGTCGAGTCCTGCGTGGTGGAGTTGTCCCCCTCGACGAACGTGGACGTCCAGACGATGCCGCCGTCGGTGTTGTAGTACTCGGTGCCCGTGAACGGCAGGTCGACAGGGGTGTTCGACCCGATCGGGCCCGCGCCGCCGGGCGCCGACGCGCGGTGGAACCGGGTGGCCGTCGTCGTCGTGGACTGGCTCCGGTAGGTCGTCCGGACGGTGGCGAGGTTCTTCGGTGACAGCGTCCGGGTGAGGCCGGTGAACATGTCGCCCTTGCCGACGTACGCCAGGTCGTAGGTGTAGGGGCTGTTGCGGAAGGTGCGGTCCTTGCCCGGCCGGGCGAGCCCGACGCCAAGCGTCGCGGTGAACTCGGGTGCGGCGACGGCGGGCCCGAGCCGGCCGAAGAAGACGTCGCCGAAGGACACGCCGCTGAGCTGGACTCCCGGGTAACGCATGCCGTCGTCCCAGTTGGCGCTCACGTTGACCGAGGTCGGCGCGGCGTCACGCTGCGGCACCGTCACCGCGACCGGTTTGGCGGTGCGGGCGTCGACCGCCTCGGTGACCGGGCCGCGTACGTCCAGAACCGGCTGTGCGAGCAGGGTCGACGCGTTCCCCTCGTGGATCGTGCTGTACAGCGCGTAACGCCCCCTGGGCAGCCGCAGCACGCCACCGCCAGGTGTCGTGGCGAGGGTGCTGAACTCGCCGGTGGTCAGGTTCGCCGCCACCGTCGTGTACTCGGTGGCCGGCTTGCCGTCCCGCCCGGTGTGGTTGAGCCGTACGTCGTAGCTCTCGATCTCCCGGTTCAACACGAAGGGTGTCCGTACCCGCAGGTCGCCGGCGCCGGTCGCGGTCAGCGCCCCCTGGTAGACGCCGTCCGGGGCGTCCACCCGGGTGTCCACCGTGATCGTCGCCTCGGCGCGGCCACCGGCCGGCACCACGAGCGTGGTCGGGCTGACGGTGAGCATGCCGGCCGGGGCCGGAGCGACGGCGAGCGTCAGGGTGACCGGCGCGGTGCCCGTGTTGCGGTAGCCGACGACCTGGGTGATCGGGCTGTCGTCGGCGTGCGGCCAGCGCTGCACCGGAAAGTCGATGGCGGCGACGTCGGCGGCGACCGGCTGGGCGACCGCGCGGGCGATGTCGACCCGACCGGCGCCCTGCTCGTAGATGGTGTCCTCGCCGGTCGGCTTGGCCGAGCCCATCAGCGCCGCCTTGAGCTGCGGGCCGGTCCAGTCCCGGTGCTGCCCGGCGAGAATCGCGGCGGTCCCGGCCACGTGCGGAGTCGCCATCGACGTACCCGACATGGTGGCGTAGTCACCACCGGGAGCGGCGGCCACGATGTCGACGCCCGGCGCGCTGATCTCGGGCTTGATGTGGTTGTCGCCGACGCGCGGGCCCCGGCTGGAGAAGTACGCCCGCCTGTCGTCGGCGTCCACGGCGGCGACGGCGAGCGCGTCGTCGGCGGAGGCCGGCGAGGAGACCGACTTCGGCTTCCCCTCGTTGCCCGCCGCGACCACGAAGAGGGTGCCGTACCTGCGGCTCAGCTCCTGGACCGCCGTCTCCAGCGGGTCGAGACCTGGCGCATCGTCGCCACCCACGCTGAGGTTGACCACCCGGGTCTGCGGCGCGAGCCACTGCATCCCGGTGATGATGTCCGAGTCCTGGCACTCGGTGGTGGCGCAGACCTTGCCGACGAGCAGCTTCGCCCCCGGCGCCACCCCGCGATACCTCCCGCCGGAGGCGGCGCCGCTGCCGACGATCGTCGACGCCACGTGGGTGCCGTGGCCGACCGCGTCGCTGCTGTCGTTGCCGCCGGTGAAGTCCCGGACCTCGGTGAGGTGCCCGGCGAAGTCGGGGTGGCCGGCGTCGATCCCGGTGTCCAGCACGCCGACGGTGACGCCGGTGCCGTCGAAACCGGCCTGCCACGCCGCCGGGGCGCCGATCTGCGGCACGCTGCGGTCGAGGGAGACCTCGCGCTTGCCGTCCAGCCAGATCTGGGTGACCCCCTCGGTGAGGGTGCGCGCGGCCGGCGTACCGCGGGTCAGCGACGCCCAGAGCGTCACCCGGTCGTCCCGGTCCGCGCGGACCGCGAGCGCGTGCGCGGCCGGAAGGTCGGCCCGCACCCGCCCGGCACCCCCGGTGGTCGCGGCCCGTGCCCGCGTCGCCATCTTCTCGGGGTACGCGACAAGCAGCGGCAACTCGGCCGCCCGGTCGTCGTAGCCGAACCTGCCGAGCGTGGTGAGGTCGAACAGGCGTCGGTCGAGCCGCCCGTCCCGCACCAGCGGCATCGCGTCGACCGGGATGACGTACTGGTGACCGTCTTCCCGACTGCTCACGAACCGCATGGTGGCCCGACCCGGCCCGCGCTGGATCTGTGGGCGACCCGCCGCGTCGAGCGACACCCGGTCCCCGGTGATCAGAGTGAAGGTCCCGGACGTGCCGGGCACTGTGGTCGCCGGCCTCTCCTGCGCGGTCGCCGGTTGGGCGGCCAGGCCCGCCGCGACCAGCGCGGTCGTGAGTACGCCGGCTGTCAGGGCGCGTCGTTGCCGTCGTCGCACATCATCCTCTCCGCCGCGGGCGTCTCCCGGGTCGGCACGATGACGCCTGGACCGCTCGTTAGGTTGATCACTCTGGTGTGACGCGGGCCACAATGTCACCCCGCGCCGACGTGACAGGTCCACCCGGGCGAGTTCCATGCGGCGGTGACCAGGGGACGAGGCGTTGGAGGGCACCGGTCGGATGCGTGATGCCGAAGAGTTCGACGCCCTCTACACGGCCTGCGCGGGTCGGGTCGTGGGTCACGTGTACGCGCTCACCGGCAACCGCGCCGAGGCCGAGGACGCTGTCGCCGAGGCGTTCATGCGGGCCTGGCAGCGGTGGCGGACGGTGCGGGAGGCGGACAGTCCCGAGGCGTGGGTGCGCCGGGTGGCCTCCCGGATCGCGGTGAGCAGTTGGCGCAAGGCGTTCAACCGGGTACGCGCACACCGCCGGGCCGCTGTCGACCAGGGCGTGCCCGGCCTGAACGAGGACCACGTCGCACTGTTGCAGGCGCTGCAACGGTTGAGTGCCAACGAGCGGCGGGCCGTGGTGCTGCACCATCTCAACGACCTCAGCGTCGCGGAGGTGGCAGCCGAGATGCAGGCCCCCGTCGGCACGGTGAAGACGTACCTCGCCCGTGGTCGGAGAGCGATGGCCGGGTTGCTTACCGATGCGCACCAGGAGGAGACCTCCCATGGCTGATCCGCGCGACGACCTCACGGCGATCGTGGACGAGGTCCGGCGAGTCACCACGCTGCCCGGGGCGCAGACGTTGCGGCACCGCAGCGACAGGCGGCGTCGACGTCGGGCCGTCGTCGGCGCGGCGGGGCTGGCCGTGGTGGCCGTCGCCGCCGGCACCGCTCTGTCGCAGGTGCGGAACACCGGCGAGACGCCGGATGTCGGCCCGGCCAGCCAGGTCGCGCCGTCCGTGGTCCCGTCCCCGACCACATCGGCGGGACCGCAGGAGATCCTCGGCGGTCAGCGGCAGGTCCGGATCACGCTGCCCGGCATGCGCGGGGCCACGTTGGCGGTCGACCGGGACGGCGACCAGGTGCGGGCCACCACCGAACAGGGAATCGACGATCGGGCGCTGTGGGTGCTACGCCCCGAGGGCGACAGGTACCGGATCGTCCTGTCGTCCGGTGCCGGCGCGGTCTGCATGACCGTCGTGCACGATGCCGCGCCGGGCAGCGTACGTGGCCGGGCGTGTGCGGCGGCCGCCTCGACGCAGCTCTTCCGGATCGACCAGGTGCCGGACGGCAGTTACTCGATCTTTCAGGGCAAGCGCTACGTCCAGGTGGTCGACGGCACCAACGCCCTGGTCCCCGACCTGCCCGAGGGGCTGACCACCACGTACGAGTTCGAGGACGAAGGGCCGGCCCCACGCTGAGCGCGGGACCGGCCCTGTCACGTTCGTTCCGGTCGGGGGGACGACGCGGTTTCGACTACTGCGCGTTCGGGTTGAGTTTCGGAGGGCGCGGGTTAAATGTCGGCGGGCGCGGGAGCCAGACCATCCTGTCGACCGTGACGGCGGCCGAGGTGACGGTGGTCGAGGTGTAAGTGTCCCGGTTGGCCGTGACAGCGACCGTCAGCCGCTGCCCGAGCAGTGCCGCAGGGATCGTGAAGGTCGAGCCGTTCGCGTTCCCGATCTCGACGCCGTTCGCCGACCACTGGTACGAGTAGCGCTCCGCGCTTGGCGTCCATTCGCCCGGGTCCACCGTGACGGTGCCGTGGACCGCCACCGTGCCGCTGATTGTGGGTGGCCGGACCGACTGCAGCGGCGGGGGCGGGGGCGGGCCGATCGTGAACGCGTTGGCCAGGACCAGCGGCTTGAGCGTCCCGTACGGGTGCAGGGTCAGGGTGGCCGGACCGAGCACCGCCTGGCTGAGATCCACCTCGACGGTGAGCGCCCTGCGGTCCGCCGAGACCGTCTTCACCCAGGCCCGGATCGGCACCGTGCGGTAGGGGCTCACCTCGACCCTGTCGTCCTGGTGCAGGTAAGTCCCGTGGATGGTGATCGTCCTCAGGCCACCGGCCGGCACGGTGCCCGGAGCGACGGATGCGACAGTGGTGACAGCGTTGGCGACCGCGAACCGGTGGTCCTTGAACGTCCGGGACCAAATGCCGTCGGCTCTGAGCCGGAGAACCCTCAGACGGTGGGCGCCCTCGGCCGTCGGCGTCCAGGTCACCTGTGCGGTGCCGTCGGCGCGGGCCGGGACGTTCACGTACGGCCCGCTGTTCATCGAGTATTGGTAGCCCACGGTGTCGGGCAGGTACGAGCTGAAGGTGAAGGTGCCGGTGGCCAGTCGGCCGCTGCCGTTCTCCGGGAACTCGACGGAACTGACCTGCGGCTCGTCCGTCGTCGTCCAGACCTGATGGCCCTCCGCCGTCTGCACGCCGGCGGCGTTACGGGCGATGACGCTCACGTAGTTGTGGCCGATCACCATCGTGCGGAAGCTGAAGGTGACCTTGCCGTTGGCCGCCGGACGGAGAACCTGTTTCGTGCTGTCGTCGTCGTTGAGCGTCGCCACGTAGTCGACGATGTCGGCCATCGAGCTGCGCGCGGTGAAGGTGGACGAGGTGCCGGCCGCGGTGCTGCCGGCGCGGGTCACGGTCGGTGCCGCACCGTCGACCGAGATTGGCAGCCAGCGAGGGGTGGACAGGGTGCCGTCCGCGCTCCGGCTCTGGATCCACAGGCCGTCGACGCGGGTCTCGATGGCGGTCCAGACGAGGTCGGCGCTGCCGTCCGGCCGGGCTGGCACCGTGGTCGTCACCACCGGCCGCTGGTCACCGCGCGGGTATTCCGGCCAGTACAGGTACTCCACCACCTGCGGCGCGCGCGGGGCGAGGTGGATGGTGAGCGAGGAACCGATCGTCACCTGCCCACGCGTGTCACCGGTGAGAACCGGGGCGTCGTCCACCGCGAACGTATAGGCGCGCGGGACATGCGCGGTGCCGTCGTGGGTGACGCTGTGCACGTACAGGGTCTGCCGGCCGCCACGGGTCGGGGCGATCATCGCCGTCGCCTTCCCGCTGCCATCCGCCGGCACGGTGCCGGACGGCCCGCCCTCGTCGATCCGCCACACGAAGGACGCCGTGTCGGCGACGGTGGCCCGGAACTCGAACGCGCCGGGTACGCCGACGTTGTAGTCCTGGTTCGGCAGGTACGTCGGGTATGCGGCGGAGAAGACCTCCGGTCGGGTCTCCTTGACGTAGAACGGGTGAGAAGCCGACTCGGACCTGTTTCCTGCGCGGTCGACGGCATGGACCGTCAGTGAGTGGTAAGTGGCAGCCTTGGGCGTGAACGTGACGACCGCCGGCCCTCCGAGGCCGTCAGCATCGACAGTGGATTCCTTGTACTCGTCAGGCAGTTCGCTCGAGTGGAACTTGTAGAGGTAGCTGACGGTGTCGGCGGAGGCCGAGGTCAGGGTGAACGTGCCGGGGACACCGATCGCGCCACTGCGGGCCCCACCGCTGGGGTAGTCGGTCGAAGTGACCGTTGGTGCCGGGCCTCCGCTGCGGTCGACGGTGAAGTAGCACGTGTTGCTCCACGGCGAGGCGTCCGCGCCGTCGAGGACACGCACCCGCCAGGCGTACGTGACGCCGTCGAGCTGCTGCGACTCGTCCTCGAGTTGGACGTAGACGATGGTGCCCCCCTCGCCCATCTCGCGGAGCCACTGCTGCGGTCGTGCCGGGTCGGTGACGTCCCACACCTGGAAGTCGGCCTGCCGTCCGCTCCGTGGCGTACCGCTGTGGGTGCCCTGTAGCGAGACGGCCCCGGCCATGTTGAGGCGCATCGGGCTGAGATACGGCCCTGGGGCGGCGCTGGCGCAGGGAGTACCGGCGGTCGTGAGATCTGTCGGTGCGCTCGCCGCCGCGATGGCGGTGGCGGAGGTGAGCCCCACTGCCGCGCCGCAGACGAGCGTCACGGCGATGCCAAGCGACACCATCCGTCGGTGAATGCGCGAAGCGGTACCCAAACCCTGCCTCCACTACCGGTCCCGATCATGATCAATCGGTAGAGGATCGCACGCCGGACCGATCCACGGCAGCTCGCCTTTCCGGCCCGAAGATCAGCCGAACGGATGCGCGACCGGGCTACCCGCGTGAGGGCCCTCCGGTGTCAGAGCCAGACCACGATCCCGGTGAGGTCGTTGAGGACGGCTGCCACTCCCGCCCGGATGGCGGCCGCGCAACGGTCGGCGGTGAACGAGTTCGGGTCGTACGTCGAGGACGCCCCGAGCCCTTCGCCTCGGAACGACGCGCCGTCCCAGTCGACGGCCGTGACGTTGTGGGTGGGCTCGGCCAGCTCCGCGCCCACCACCAGGAACTTCTCATCCAGGTGGCTCGGGGTGACAAGCGCGAGGGGGTCAATGAGGTCGTTGCCCGCGCTGACGATGAGATCCGGACCCATCTCCATGGCCTTGACGATGCTGGGAACGGCGTCGTGCGCGTTGCCGACGACGATCGTCCGGAGATCGACGTGCTCGTCGTCCGCCCATTCCTCGACCGCCGTCACGAGGGCCTTGGTGGGCGCGTCACCGCCGGCGGTCAGCAGGACGGCCCGGTAGTCCTTGGGCGGGTGGACGCCGGCCCACGAGCCGGGCTGCGGGGTGATCGTCGCCTCCGGTGCCGGCTTCGTGGACGGATCGACGAACCCCGGGCCGAGAGTGCCGATGGCGCTGGGTGTCGGGCGCGGCTGGGACCAGTCGGCGCTGGAGTTGCAGGCGGTGACCAGCGCGGCGGTCGCGGCCAGCATGGCGACGGCCCGAAGCGGGGGGCGCAAGGTGATCGTCCTCCGGGTGGTGGCGGAAAGTGCGCGTACTTCCTCGTATTCCTATCTCAGTTTCGGTCGCCGGTAATCGGTGGGCGGTCGCTCCGGGTTTTTGTTCTCCAGCGGTTCGTCGGTGCGCGGGTTGGTGTTCACCCACGACATGCAACGTGCACTGGCCAACCGAGGGAGTCGAATGTTAGGCCGCATCCGCCGTACCGTTATCGTCGCCGCTGTCGGTTTCGCCGCAGCGGTGGTTCCCTTTCTGGGTGCCCAACCGGCGTCCGCGCACGGCTTCTCGTCGACTGTGTACACGAAAATTGCATCGGGAGACGAGGGTCACATTCGAACCGACGTGGAACTCGAATACGACCTCCTCGTCGTGTCCGCCGCGGATGCCGGTGACGACGACCCGCTCTTCCAGGCGGGAACCGCCGCGTTCGAGGCGGGCGACACCGCCGCCCAGGCCGCCGCCCTGAAGAGGCACGTGACCGCGGTCCTGAGGTACGTCTCCGACCGGTTCTCGGTGGCGTCCCGAGGTGCGGCCTGCCTCCCGACCCAGGTGGGTGACGCGACGATCGGCGAGCGGGAGGGGGTGCCGTACGCGGACCTGCTGCTCGACTGGACCTGCCCCGAGCGGGTGGACGAGCACGTGGTGCGCAGCGGTCTGTTCCCGGACGGCGAGGGGTACGTAAAGGGCACGAAGACGATCGTCACGTACGAGATCGACGGCCGTTCGGGCAGCGCGGCGCTCGACGCGGCGAACCCGTCCTTCTCGACCGGGCAGGCCTGGTACCAGCGGTTCGGCGAGTTCTTCCTGCTGGGTGCCGAGCATCTGCTGACCGGGATCGACCACATCCTGTTCCTGCTGGCCCTCATTGCGGGGTCGCGGCGGCTCCGGGAGATCGTGCTCGCGGCCACCAGCTTCACCTTGGCGCACTCGGTGACGTTCATGCTCGCCGCGCTCGGCCTGGTCGAGGTGCCGGGGGCGGTCGTGGAGCCGGTCATCGCGCTGTCGATCGCCGTTGTGGCCGGCTGGCACCTGTGGGGGATCTGGCGGCGCGGTGAGCACGCGGTCGACCTGGACACGGCCGGGCACGGGCACCTCAGCCTGGATCGCGCCGGCTGGATCCGGCTCGGTGTGGTGTTCTGCTTCGGCCTCGTGCACGGCCTCGGTTTCGCTGGCGCGCTGGGCATCGACGAGGCGTGGTCGTGGACCCTGCTGTGGTCGCTGCTGGTGTTCAACGTCGGCATCGAGGTCGTTCAGTTGACGATTATCGCTGTCGTCTTCCCGCTGTTGTTCGTGCTGCGCCGTCGTGCGCCGAAAGCGGGTCTCTGGGTGACCGGGGTCGTATCCGCAGCCGTGTCCATTATGGGGTTGATCTGGTTCGTGCAGCGCGTTTCTGGATCATGAGTAAGGCTAAGTAGTTCGTGAAGTGCAGTCTTTCGCAAGATCACGTTCATGGTTGGTTCATCGGGCGGCGAAACCGTGGAATCGCTTCCCCAGCGTCGGGTGAAGGCACATCCATTTCTCTATTTGAAAAGGGAACAATGTCGATGACATTGAGCACCTCGACACGGGCCTCCGCGCTCGTGCGGCGGCGCCTGGTCGCCGGGGTCGCAGCCGGCTTCCTGGGAATGGGCGCGGCCCTCGGTAGTGGCCTGATGGCCACCGCGAGCGCGGCCGAGTCCACCACGATCAGCAGCGTGATCCTCGGCGTCGGCGCCAACGAGACCCAGCGCATCGTGACCTGGTACTCCTCGGCCGACACCGCCCAGAAGATCCAGCTCGCCCCGACCGCCGAGATCGTCAACGGCGAGTTCCCGGCCAGCGCGATCAGCTTCGACGCCGTCGGTGCGGCGAACACCTCCACCACCGGGTTCAACCGGCACGCCACGATCAGCAACCTGCGCGAGAAGACGGCGTACTCGTACCGGGTCGGCGCCGAGGGCAGCTGGTCCCCGACGTACGCCTTCAAGACGCAGGACTTCGAGGGCGACTACGACTTCCTGTTCTTCGGCGACCCCCAGATCGGCTCCTCCGGTGACCGGCTCAAGGACCAGGCCGGCTGGGAGGACACCCTGAAGGTCGCCACCGCGGCCAACCCGAACGCGGAGCTGCTGGTCTCCGGCGGCGACCACGTCGAGTCCGCGAACGACGAGGGTCAGTGGACCTCGTTCATGGCTCCCGACCAGCTGCGGCAGTACCCCGTGGTCGCCACCATCGGCAACCACGACGTCGGCGGCAAGTCCTACGAGCAGCACCACTTCACCCCGAACACCGACCGCACGGCCCCGTACTACGACAACGGGAACCCGGCGGGCACCAAGTCCGGTGGCGACTACTGGTTCGTCTACAAGGACGTGCTGTTCATCGACATCAACAGCAACAGCTACAAGCTGCCGACCGACGGCAGCAACGCCGGCGACGCCGCGCACGTCGCGTACATCACCGACGTGGTGAACAAGCACGGCTCCGAGGCCAAGTGGAAGGTGCTTGTCTACCACCACTCCATCTACTCGCCGGCCAGCCACGCGACCGACGCCGACAACAAGCAGCGTCGGGAAGACTTCACCACGGCCTTCTCGAACCTCGGCATCGACATGGTGCTGCAGGGCCACGACCACAGCTACTCGCGCAGCTACTCCATCAAGAACGGCCAGAAGGAGAACCCCGCCGAGAAGCCGGGTGCCGCCGACGTGTTCCCCGGGCCGGGTGGCGTCATCTACGTGACCGCCAACTCGGCCTCCGGCTCGAAGTACTACGACATCAAGAAGCCGGACGCCACCGGCACCGGCATCAAGGGCAACGGCCCGGACCCGCTGGACCCGAACAAGTACTGGTACAACTCGGTGCAGAACCAGGAGCACGTGCGCAGCTACGTCAAGGTGCAGGTGCGCGGCGACAAGCTGGTCCTGGCGAACGTGCGCAGCGGCACCTGCGCGGCGCCGAACGCGTCCGTCGAGAACGGCTCCTCCTGCGTCAACACCCCCGAGGGTCAGCCGGTCGGCTCGATCGTCGACAACGTGACCGTGCACCCGTTCCACGGTGACGGCCAGGCCATCCAGGTCAACGTGCCGAACCCGGCTCCGGGCGAGTTCGGCTGGACGATCGACGGCTACAACGGTCTTGTCGACCTGGGTACCGCGCAGGAGCGCGACGGCACCTACTTCCAGGCCAACGGCAAGATCAACCCGATTCTCGTGTCGGACAGCCGCCGCTCGCTCGCCCCGTGGTCGATCTCGGCGAACGTCGGCGACTTCTCCGACGCCGACAAGACGTTCTCCGGCTCCTACCTCGGCTGGAACCCGTACGTGCTCGACGCCGGCGCGGGCGCCGAGGCCGGTGCCCCGGTCCTGTCGTCCTACGACGACCAGGGCAAGGGCCTCTCGGTCTCCAGCGGGCTCGCCGCGGCCGCGCAGGGTCACCCGCGTGGCGGCGCCAAGCTCGGCGCTGACCTGGACCTGAAGATCCCGGACAGCATCGCGAAGGGCAGCTACCGCACCACCCTCACGATCACTGCGCTGAGCAGCTGACCGAACAGTTCCATGCGGGCGGGGTAGGCACCTTCGGGGCCTACCCCGCCACCCATGTGCACTCCTCCCAAGATCACCCCAAGGAACCGACATGTACCCGTCCGTAACGCGCTGGAAGACACGCCTCCGTACGACCGCACTCTCCCTGCTCGCCGTCGTCGCGGCCGTCGGTGTCGGTGCCGGTCCCGCCCTGGCCGCAGACGGCAACGTCGCCTGGACGGTCCGGACGGCCTCCAACGGCTACGGCGAAGCCCGGTCCAGCTACAGCTACAACGTCAACCCGGGCGGTGCCGTCGAGGACGCCATGGTCGTCGCCAATCGCGGCCCGGCGCCGCTGACCCTCGCCGTGTACGCGGCGGACGGCTTCACCACCGACGCCGGCCAACTCGACCTGCTCACCAAGGACAAGAAGTCGGTCGCGATCGGCGCCTGGGTGAAGGCGAACGCCGGTAGCGTCGTGGTCCAGCCCGGCAAGACCGCGCAGGTTCCCTTCAGGGTCAGCGTCCCGGAGAACGCCACGCCCGGTGACTACGTCGGCGGCATCCTCACCACGCTGACCCAGGCCGACCAGGCCGAGGGGATCAACGTCGACCGGCGCCTCGGTATCCGGATCAAGCTGCGGGTGGGCGGCGAGCTGAAGCCGAACCTCGCGATCGAGAACCTGCACGTGACGTACGACGGACCGACGAACCCGTTCAGCAAGGGTGACGCCACCATCACCTACAAGGTCCACAACGTCGGAAACGCGGCCCTGTCCGGTAACCAGGCGGTGACGGTCTCCGGTCCGTTCGGCCTGCTGCGGGTACGCGCCGGGGACGTCGCCGCGCCGCCGGAACTGCTCCCGGGCGAGAGCTGGGACGTGACGGTGCCCGTACACGGGGTGGCTCCCACCATCGCGCTGGCCGCGACAGCGACCCTGACACCCCTGCTCACCGACGCCTCGGGCTCCACCACCTCGCTCAAGCCGGTGCAGGTCACCGCGCACGGCTGGGCCCTGCCCTGGATGCTGGTGCTGGTGCTCGTCGTGCTGATCGCCGTGCTCGTCGGGGCGTACCTGTACCGGCGCCGCAGCCGGGCGCAGCGCAAGGTGCGCGAGGACGCCCGCGTACGCGACGCCGTGGAGCAGGCGCTGCGTGGCCCGGAGCCGCAGACCTCCTGATCGCCACCCGGCCACGCCCGGCGCGTCCGCCCAGCCAGGGCGTTCGTCCTTGTGGGTGAACGACGCTCGGCCCCGGGTCACGCCTGTGCCCCAGCCGGCATGCTGCGAGACGGTGACGCCGGCGCGGAGAGGGAATCCACATGGTTGACGGGGATCTGCCAGATCGGATGCAGGCAGCGGCCTTCGACGAGTTCGGCGGCCCGGAGGTGATCACCCTGCGGAAGCTGCCGATCCCGCAGGTCGCCGACGACGAGGTGCTGATCAAGGTCTGGAGCGCCGGTGTCGGGGTGTGGGACGTGTACGAGCGCGAGGGCGTGCTGGTGCCGGAGGGCTCGGCGCTTCCGATCGTGCCCGGCTCCGACGGTGCCGGGACCGTCGTCGCGGCTGGCAACAAGGTGACGAACGTGGGGGTGGGTGACCTGGTCTACGTCTCCGCGAGCACGCGACCCAAGGGTGGCTTCTACGCCGAGTACGCGTCGGTCCGGTCCGAGTACGCGGCGAAGGTGCCCGATGGTGTGCCCGTCGAGCACGCGGGTGCCATGCCCACCGACGCGCTGACCGCGCTGGCCGGGCTCGACACGCTCAGCCTGTCCGCCGGCGCCTGGCTGCTGATCTTCGGTGCGAGCGGCGGCCAGGGCCACCTGGCCGTGCAGTTGGCGAAGCGGCAGGGGCTGAACGTGGTCGCCGTGGCGTCCGGGGCGGACGGCGTCGCGTTGGTGACCCGGCTCGGCGCCGACGTGTCCCTCGACGGCCACGGCGACATGACCGACGTACTGGTCCGGATCCGCGACGCGGCACCGGGTGGGGTGAACGGCATCCTGGCGATGGCCGGCGGCGCGACGCTGGACCGACTCACCGAGACGCTCGCCGAGGGCGGCGTGGTCGCGTTCGCCCATGGCGTGCAGCCCGAGCCGCAGGAGCGGCAGGGCGTCACGGTACGCGCGTACGACGGCGAATCGAGCTCTCGACAGTTGCAGCGCCTCAACGAACTCATCGAGGCGGGGCCGTTCGTGGTGCACGTCGCGGAGACGTTCCCCCTGGGCAAGGTGCGGGATGCGCACGAGCGCCTACAGACGTCCTACGCCGGCAAGCTCCTGCTGACGGTGGCCTGAGACCTCAGGACGTGCGCTGCTGCGGCACGCGTACCGAAGCCATGCCGGCCGCCGTCGCGGCCTGGATGCCCAGGTCGGTGTCCTCGAAGACCAGGCAGGACTCCGGGGGTACGCCGAGCTGCTCCGCCGCGAGCAGGAACGCTTCCGGGTCAGGCTTGGCCCGGGTGTAGTCGTCGGCGCAGACCAGCACGTCGAACCGGTCCAGCAGGCCGAGCGCGTCCAGGGAGGCGGTGACCGACGCGCGGGTGCTGCCGGAGACGACGGCGAACGGGACCCGCCGGTGGGCGTCGTGGATGTGCGCCAGCACCTCGGGCACGGCGGCGAGCTGCGGCAGCAACTCCTGGTAGTACCCCTCCCGGCGCTCCACGACGGCCGCCACCGGCATGGCCAGACCCTGCTGCTCGTTCAGGGCGACGATGATGTCGGCGGTCGGCCGCCCACCCCAGGCGTAGAAGAGGTCCTCCGGGAACTCGCAGCCCCACTCCTGAAGGGCCCGCTGCCAGGCCAGGTAGTGCAGCGGCATCGAGTCGACGATGGTGCCGTCGCAGTCGAACAGGTACGCGGCGAACGGCCCGGGAGGCAGCGGCAGACTCACCCGGGAAGGGTACAGCTCACTCGCCCGTGACGGCTTTCAGCTGGCCGAGCAGGTACGCGCGCTCCGGTTCGGTCCCGACAAGCGTCAGCGCGTCGCGGTACGCGGCCGCGGCCTCGTCGTGGCGGCCGAGCCGGCGCAGCAGGTCGGCCCGCGCCGCCTGATAGGGGTGGTGGCCACGCAGGCGCGGCTCGTCGGCCAACTCGTCGAGCAACGCGAGCCCCGCCTCCGGCCCGTCCCGCATGGCAACCGCGGCGGCCCGGTTGAGCGCGACGACCGGGGAGGGTACGAGCTGGAGCAGCACGTCGTAGAGCGCCACCACCTGCGCCCAGTCGGTGCTGGCCACGTCGGCGGCCTCGTCGTGCAGCGCGGCGATGGCGGCCTGCACCCCGTACGGACCGGGCGCCCGGCCGGTCAGCGCGGTCACCACCAGGCCGCGCCCCTCCTCGATCATCTGACGGTCCCAGAGCCCTCGATCCTGGTCGTCGAGGAGGATCATGGCCCCGTCCGGCGCGGTACGGGCGGCACGTCGGGCGTGGACCAGCAGCATCAGACCGAGCAGCCCGGCGACCTCCCGCTCGGCCGGCAGCAGCCGACGCAGGATCCGGCCCAACCGGATGGCCTCCTCGGCCAGGTCGATCCGTTGCAGGTCCGGGCCGGAGCTGGCCGCGTACCCCTCGGTGAAGACCGAGTAGACCGCCTGGAGCACGGTGGGCAGCCGACCGGGCAGCTCGTCGGGGCCCGGCACCCGGAACGGGATGCGGGCGTCGCGGATCTTCCGTTTGGCCCGGACCAGTCGCTGGGCCATGGTGGCGGGAGGCACCAGGAAGGCCCGCGCCACCTCGGCCGTGGTGAGACCGGCCAGGAACCGCAGGGTGAGTGCTCCGCGATCCGGCGCGGCCAGGGCCGGGTGCGCACAGGTGAAGAAGAGCGCCAGCCGGTCGTCGGGCAGGTCCCGGTCCGCGTCGGCGGGCAGGGCGTGATCGGCCCGCTCAGCCTCCGCTTGCAGGACGGCGAGCCGGGTCGCCAGCACCCGGTCACGACGCAGCCGGTCCACCGCCCGACGCCGGGCCGTGGTGAGCAGCCACGCGCCCGGCCGGCTCGGAACTCCGTCGGTCGGCCAGTGCGTCAGCGCCGCCTCGATGGCCTCGGAAGTGACCTCCTCGGCCAGGTCGAGGTCGCCGAAGCGGCGCACGAGCGAGGCGAGCAGTCGGCCGCGTTCCTCCCGGAACACCGCCTCCACCGACGACCCGACGACTCCCTCCGCACCCGACACGGTCAGACCTTCATGTCGATCTCGGCGATCGGGCGGACCTGGACCGACCCGGTGCCGATGGCCCCGGGACTGCGGGCCGCCCACTCCAGCGCGGCGTCCAGGTCCGGCACGTCGATGACGTCGTACCCGCCGAGCAACTCGCGGGTCTCGGCGAACGGCCCGTCGGTGATCGTGCGCTCCCCGCCGGGGCCGACCTGCACCGTCGTGCAGGTGGTCAGGTCCTGCAACGGGTGCCCGGAGACCCAGACCCCGGCGTCCTTCATCTCCCGGTCGTAGCGGATCCAGTCCTCGAAGCTGCACCCGTTGTCGACGACCTCCCCGTCGACCATGGGGCTCATGAACAGCAGCATGTACTTCACGTCTCGGCTCCTCTCGGTACGGCGTGTCGCCGTACAGCATGACGACGATCAGAACCCGGCGATCTCGACACGGCGAGTCGGAATTCTCCGCCGGTGGTTCACGGCAGGAGTCGCTGCGCGGTCCCGGTCCGCTCGTCGCGCCGATCAATCCTTCGCTCGAACCACGTCACCCCGACCAGGAGGACGGTCAGCAGGGCGAGCGCCGCCAGCGGAGGCAGGGAACTGCCGACCGGCAGCAGGGCCAGCGGCAGCACGGCGACGACTACCTGCACCGGATAGATCGTCCAGAGGGTCAGTCGACGGAAGACCAACCTGCTGAGCAGGTAGACGGCCGCACCACCGTAGAGCGCGGTGGCCGCCTCCCAACCCAGTGGATCCGGATGCGAGTGCTCCTCGGTGAGCCGACCGATCACCTCCTCGATGCCGAGCGCGACATAGATGGCGCCGATGATCAACGGCGAGTGCCCGAGGCCGTACGCGTCGCCGGCGACGTCGCCGCGTCGCTCACCCGGCACGTTGCTGACGGCCTCCCGCGCGGCGGGCGCCAGCCGGTCGAAGTAGAGCCACCACAGACAGACCGTGCTGGCGAGACCGAGCAGCGCTGCGGCCACCGCCGCACTGACAGGTGCCATCGTCCGTGGTCCCGCGCCAGCGGAAATCAACGACTCACCCAGGGCGATGATGAGCACCAGGCCGAAGCGCTCGGTGAAGTGGCCCACGCTGCGCACCTGCCACGGCCGGAAGGCAGACGCGACCCGGGCACCACCGATGTCCACGAGCAGTGCGGCAGTCCAGAGCGCGGTCTGGGCCGCGCCGCCGAGCAGCGCTCCGCCGATCAGCGGAAACCACGCCAGTATCACCGGCGCGGTGAAGAAGCGCAGCGTCGAACGGAGCGGCTCGTCCGTCGTACTCACCCAGAACAGGATCACGAGCTGGACCGCCCGGCCGACGATGTAGGCAACGGCGAGTGCGAGCGGCGCGTCGACGAGCCCCGGGCCCTGTGTCCACGCGTCCGGCAACACCAGAGCGACCACGAAGATGGCCGCCATCGCGACCAGGGTGGCCGCGCGGACCAGGCCGACGTCCGCGCGCACGAGGTTCCCCACCCAGGTGTACGGCCCCCAGGAGTAGAGCAGCAGCAGGAGGAGGAGCAGCCCCTGGGCCAGGGTCAGCGCGGTCGGTGACCCAGCCATGAACGTGATGACCCTGGTGAGGGCGAAGACGAAGACCAGATCGAAGAAGATCTCGAACATCGTGGTCCGGTGCGTCTCCGCAACCGGTACCGGCCGAATGCTCGAAATCCCCCACATCTCCGCATTGTGCGTCACGGGGACGGGTGTTCTGGCCGACGCTTTCCCCCGGTCCCCCCGCCGAGCACCGGACGTCCGGCGTCACACCGTCTGCGTCCGGCGCCGGCTCCGCTCGGCCCGCCGTCGCACCTGCTGGTACGCGCCGGTCAGCCCCATCGCCCGGCGTACCTCGACCACGGTTCGGCGTACCTCCTCGCGGGTCCGTTCCGTACCCTCCACGATCAGCCGGTCGACCAGACCCCGGTCGGCTTCGATCTCCGCCCGACGTCGCCGGATCGGTTCCAGGAACCCCTCCAGCGCGACGATCAGCCGTTCCTTGACCTCCACGTCACCGACCCGGCCGGCCCGGTAGCGTCCGGCCAGGTCGTCGACCTCGTCGCGGTCCGGATTGAAGACCTCGTGGTACGCGAAGACCGGGTTCCCCTCGACCGTGCCCGGCACGTCGGCCCGCACCCGGTTCGGGTCGGTGTACATGCCGAGCACCTTGCGACGCACCGTCGCCGCGTCGTCGGAGAGCGCGATCGAGTTGCCCCGGCTCTTGCTCATCTTGGCGGCGCCGTCGGTCCCCACCAGGCTCGGTGTGTCCGCCGGAATCAGCTCGGGCACCGGGAAGACCGGGCTGTACAGGTGGTTGAACCGCCTGGCGATCTCCCTGGTCACCTCGACGTGTGCGGCGTTGTCCCGGCCAACCGGGACCACCTCGCCCTTGACGCAGAGGATGTCCGCTGCCTGGAGCACCGGATAACCAAGCAGCCCGTACGGCATCTCCTCCTTGCCGGCGTCACGGGCCATGTCCTTGAGCGAGGGAACCCGTTCCAGCCGAGGAACTGTCACCAGGTTCTGGAGCAGCGTGTTGAGATCGCCGACCTCGGGGATGGCCGACTGGAGGTAGAACGTGGCCCGGTCCGGGTCGACTCCGGCGGCGAGGATGTCGGTCACCATCTCACGGGCGTTGCCGGAGACCTGGTCGATGTCCTCGCGGCGGTTGCGAGTGGTGAGCATGTGCAGGTCGGCGATGATGAAGAAGCTCTCGTAGCGTCGGTGCAGCCGTACCCGGTTGGCGATGCTGCCGACGTAGTGGCCGAGGTGCAGGCGGCCGGTGGGCCGGTCGCCGGTGAGCATTCGTGCGACGGACATGGTGGTGCCTCTCGTAATCCGAAGGTGGGTCACGCGTGGGCGCGCGCCGACAGGGCTGGTTCAGCCCTGTCGGTCAGCGGGTCGGCTCAGCGAGCCGTCCGCCATCGCGCGCCGGCGCGGAACCGCAGACCACCGGCACGGAGGACGTTCAGAAGTTGCTCTCGGCCATCGCCGGAGCCGGTCCGGGTCGGGGAAACGGCACCGAGGCGCGAGCAGTCGACCACGTCGACCGCCTCTGGTGTGCCGTTACCCGTCCGGACCACGGCCTCAGATTACCCGCGGCATGGCGCCGGGAGGGGAGAGGTAGCTGTCGGCGTAGTAGCTGCCGACGCGTTCCCGGTACTCCTGGTCGGCCGAGCTCGGATCGAACGGGGGCGCGTCCTTGATCTGCTGTCGGGTCCGGTCGACGTGCACGACGCGTTCCTGGTGATCCACCCGGACCACCGTGCCGACCGGCAGCAACACCTTCTGGCCGAAGATCCACGGGCCGGTGTCCACCACCAGGTGTCCGGCGTCCGCCTCGTCGCTCGTCTCGTCGATGGTGCCGATCCGTCCGTCGCTCGCCTGCACCTCATAGCCGACGAGGTCGACAGGTGTGCCCGGGCCGGGGGCGTCCGGGCCATCGTGCCCACCCTGCTGGTCGTCAGGTGGAGTGACCGACGGCGTGGCCTGCGTGTATCCACCGGCCAGGGCGGACGGGTCACGCCAGGCCCAGGGGTTGAAGATCGAGGGTTGCATGGGGCACCTCCAGGGGACGGTCCTCAGCTGTCCCCCTTCGCAGTGCCCATCCCGCTGACGGCGGAAACAGCAGGCGACTCCCCATCGTGCGACACAGTTGGTGGGCTGACCGGGGTGTCGCAGTGCTTCGCGTCCGCGCCGACGGCCCGTTGAGCAGGTGCGCTGGCATACTCGGCTGCCATGGTGCTGTCGCGAGGGTGGAGTCTCTTCCTGGTCGGAGTCGGCGTCTGGACCTGGGTGATCTGGCCGAGGTTCGCGGTGGCCATCTGGCAGGACCCGGGGTCCTGGGCATCCGGCACGGTTGCGGACGGCGCACCCACGAGCTTCCTGTGGGTACACGCGCTGCTGATCGCCGCGTCGCTGGCGATCGGCACCACCGCCGGCGTCCTCGGCGTCCGGGCCTGGCTCGCAGCTCGCCGACGGCCGACCCCTTGAGTGCTGCCGCCGTTACCGAGTGCAGGTGGTGGCGCGGACCGCTGGCGGCGCTGCCTCCAGCCTCGGCGGCCTGACCTGCGGAAATCGTTCAGACCCGCGAATGTGACGCGCGCCGCTACCCGTGGATTTGACGATCAAACCCGCAGACGCGTAACTTTCTCTCTGCCAGCGCGGAACGGGGCAAACGGGACGAAAGTCCTAGAGCACCGGAACGACCTGGCAACCGGGTCAAGCAGGGGTTCGCTCCTGCCGGACACGGTCCGGGCGGGGCTAGCCGGATCGGCCGCGAGGCGGATTTGGTACGGCGAAGCCGACCGGGTAAGGTTCACGACCGGCAGGGCACCGGGCGCGACTGCGGGAAACCGCAGCGGCCGGTCTGCCGAATCCGACGACCTGACGCAGCGGCTCGCTGCTGCGTGAGTGCGCCGGCGCTGACCCGTACGAAGCATGACAGACCGGGACACACGGTTTGACACAGCCAAGACGGTGAGGTAACGTAGTAAAAGTGCCCGGCGCGAGAGCGACGGGGACACGGTACGGAAAAGCCCCGAGATGGGTGCCGCTGAGTGTGGTGCTTTGATCGGTGTGTGGTTGTTCTTTGAGAACTCAACAGGGTGCTTGTAAAGCCAGTGCCAATGATGATTTATACCCCGGACTGGTCGGTTCTTGTGACTGGC
>NZ_JBSGIV010000085.1:0-23987 GCF_053605225.1 Micromonospora sp. NPDC003944 | reverse complement strand
GCCGGATCTTTCCGGCCGCCGCCGCACGCTGTTCAGCTCCGGTCGCGCCGGGCCGGCGCTCAGCTCCAGTCGCTGTCCACGTGGTTGTCCCGCCACCGCCCGCCCACCGGCGGGGTGTCCAGGCGCATTCCTCCGTCGGCGTTGCCGGCCAGGTCGTTGTCCTCGACCCGGCAGTCCACGCAACTGCCCCGCCCGGTGATCCACAGCCCGTGCGACTGGGTCTGGTTGTCGTGGTTGTCCCAGATCCGGTTGCCCCGGATGGTGGCCGAGTCGAACGGCGCGTCGATGGTGATGCCGGCCCGTAGTTGGGGTGCGGCGGCCAACTCGTACCCGCAGCCCGGCGGTGGAACGTTCCCGCTCCACGCGGTGAACGCGTCCGGGCGGACCGGGGCCAGGGTGAGTTCGTCTCCGGTGTTGGACGCCACCATGGCGACGGCTTTCCCGACCCGCAGGACCTTGCCCCGGTGCCCGTCGTGCGGCCAGTTGGCCGACCGGTCCACCAGGCACCGCTCGCTGTAGCGGACGGCGTCGCCCGCGCCGCCGGTGCCCTCGCCGTACTGCCGACCGTTGTTGCGGATCCGGTTGTTGAGCAGCACCGCGTCGGTCATCTGGTGGTCGATCCGGACCGCGTCGAGGCCGTTGCCCCAGAACTCGTTGCTCTCGATCACCACGTCGCGGATCGCGCCCCGGTAGCCGCGCCCGAGGTCGTGCGCGTGATAGCCGTGCCGGCCGTTGCCGCTGATCCGGTTGCCCCGCACGGTGTACGGGCCGGGGCTGTTGCCGATGCTGACCCCGTCGCGCAGGTTGCCGTCGATGACGCAGTCGGTGAGCAGACCGCCCCGCCCTGCGACGGCGGCGGTGCCCTGAGCCGACACGTCGAACCCGGTCACCAGATTGCCGGTCATCGTGCAGGCGGAGACGATCAGACCGTCGGCGCCCCAGTCGGAGATGCCGAACCTGTTGCCCTGACTGTGACAGCCGATGATGCGGTAGCCGCGCGGCGGCGTCCAGTAGTCCTTCTGCAACTCCAGGAAGATCCCGTTGGTGCCGTTGGCCAGGGCAGTGCAGTTGGCGATGGTCAGCCGCTCCACCGCTCCCCACCCGCCGATGCCGATCCCGATGCCCGCCCCACCGATCTGCTCGCCGTTGTCCAGTCGGCCACAGCCGACCACCACCACGCCGTCGATCAGGGAGTCCTGGAGGAAGTCGCAGCCCAGCCCGGTGGCCGCGGTGTGGTGGATGTAGAGGTTGCGGAAGACGCCTCGCACCACGTACTGCAGGCCGAGGCCCTTGGCGAGGTAGTTGTACTCGGCCATGGCGACGCCGGAGCCGTCGATCTGGAAGTCGGAGAAGGTGCAGTCGGCGATGTGCCGGTCCCGGTCGGCGCCGTGCTGCACGGTGGTCCAGAACGCCAGGGGCGTCGGGTCGGCCCGGTTGCCCTCGTTGCTGAGCATGAACCGGGTCGCCGCCGGGCCGGCCCCGACCAGCGACACACCGCTGCGCCACACCGTGCCCGCGTCCCGGATCGAGTAGATGCCCGGCGGGCAGTAGATGACCCGCGCCCGTCCGTCCGAGGCGTACCCGGCGCCGAGGCGGTCCACGAGGGCGGCCAACGCCGGCTGGTCGTTCGTCGAGCCGTCACCGGTCAGCCCGTACTCGAGCGCGTCGCAGTACAGCGGCGCGCCGGCCGAGGCGGGCCGTCGTACCCGGACCGAGTTCAATAGCAGCTCGTTCGCCACGGCCACAGGCCGGCTCCCTTCGACGCGTGCGGTGCGCTCCGGCGGGGCCGACTTCCCGGTGCGGCCGCCGGGAAACCCGGCCCGGACGACACCGCCGGGAAAGACCGGTCCGATCACCGCGCCGAGGGCCCGGACGTGCGTCGGTCCCGGCGCCGCGCGGGCGACGCCGGGACCCAGGGGTACGCGTCAGACGGCCGCGATCAGCAGCGCCGGGCGCTCCACGCAGTCAGCGACGTGCCGCAGGAAGCCACCGGCCACCCCGCCGTCGCAGACCCGGTGGTCGAAGGTGAGGCTGAGCTGGGTCACCTTGCGGACGGCGAGTTGCCCGTCGACCACCCACGGCTTGTCCACGATCCGCCCGACTCCGAGCAGGGCCGCCTCCGGGTGGTTGATGATCGGGGTGGAGCCGTCGACGCCGAACACCCCGTAGTTGTTCAGGGTGAAGGTGCCGCCGGTCAGTCGTGCCGGGGGCAGGGTGCCGGCGCGTGCGGCGGCGGTGGTCACCGCCAGTTCGGCGGCCAGTTCGGCGGTGGTGAGCCGTTGGGCGTCGCGCAGCACCGGCACCAGCAGACCCCGGTCGGTCTGCGCGGCGATGCCGAGGTGCACCCCGGCGGACTGGACGATCCGCTGCCCCTCGGTGTCGACCCGGGCGTTGAGCTGCGGGAACCGACGCAGCCCGCTGAGGCAGATCCGGGCCAGCAGGGCCAGGATGCTCACCGGCGCGTCGGGCGTGGCGGCGTTGATCGCGGCGCGGGTCTCCAGCAGGCCGGTGGCGTCCACGTCGACCCAGATGGTCACCTCCGGGATCTCCCGCCGGCTGCGGGAGAGCTTGTCGGCGATCACCTTGCGGACACCGGTGAGCGGGACGATCACGTCGCCGTCACCGACCGGGGCCGACGCGACCTGCGGGTCCGGCACGGCGGCGAGCCGGGCGGCGGGCACGGTCAAGGCGGCCTCCACGTCGGCGCGGCGGATCACGCCCCCGGGCCCGGTGCCTCGCACGGTGGCGAGGTCGACGTCGCGCTCGCGGGCCAGCCGGCGCACGATCGGCGAGATGACCAGGGCGGCCGGCGACGGCGCCGGGTCGGCGGCCGCCTCGGGAACGGATCCGGCCGTCGGACCGACATCGGCCGGTTCGGGGGCCACCGCCAGGCGCGGTCGACGCCGACGGCGGGTGGCACCGCCGTGGCCGGTGCCGTACCCGATCAGCACGTTGCCGGAGCCGGCCTGCTCCTCCTCGCGGTAGGTGGCGTGCCCGGCGGGCTCGTCGCCCCCGTCGAGCGGCGCGATGGTGATCAGTGGTTGGCCGACCGGGCGTACCTCACCGGCCGCGCCGTGCAGGGCGACCACCCGACCGGCGTACGGGCACGGCACGTCGACGACGGCCTTGGCGGTCTCCACCTCGACCACACTCTGATCGACGGTGACCACGTCACCGACGGCGACCCGCCACTCGACGATCTCGGCTTCGCTCAGCCCCTCGCCCAGGTCGGGCAGGAGGAAGACCTGCGTCCGGTCGACGGTGGTCATGCCGCCGCCCAACGCGCGTCCGGCTGGTCGTCCCACTGGAGGCGGGCCACCGCGTCGAGCACCCGGTCCACCCCGGGCAGGTGGGTGTGCTCAAGCATCGGCGCCGGGTACGGGATGTCCAGCCCGGCGACCCGCAGCACCGGGGCGTGCAGCGCGTGGAAGCAGCGCTCCTGCACCCGGGCGGCGATCTCCGCGCCGACGCCCGCGAAGCCGGGCGCCTCCTGGATCACCACACACCTGCCGGTACGCCGTACCGACGCGGTGATGGTGGCGTCGTCGAACGGCACGATGGTGCGTACGTCGACGACCTCCAGGTTCCACCCCTCCTCGCGGGCGGCCTCGGCGGCCTCCAGCGCGACCGGCACCGCCGGCCCGTACGCGACAAGAGTGGCGTCGCGGCCGGGGCGACGCACGACGGCCCGGCCGAACGGTTCGGTGCGGGCCGGCAGGGACGCGTCGTCGCTGGCGAAGTAGAGCTTCTTGGGCTCCATGAAGACCACCGGGTCGGGGTCGTCGATCGCCTCGCGCAGCAGCGAGTACGCGTCCTCGACGGTCGCCGGGGTGACGACCTTCAGCCCGGGGGTGTGCGCGTAGTACGCCTCGGACGAGTCGCAGTGGTGCTCGACCCCGCCGATGCCGCCCGCGTACGGCACGCGGATGACGATCGGCACGCTCAGCGCCCCCCGGGTGCGGTTGCGCAGCTTCGCGACGTGCGAGGCGATCTGCTCGAACGCCGGGTACGCGAACGCGTCGAACTGCATCTCGACCACCGGGCGCAGGCCGGACATGGCCAGGCCGACGGCGAAACCGACGATGCCGGCCTCGGCGAGGGGGGTGTCGAAGCAGCGGTTCTCGCCGAAGCGGGCCTGGAGGCCGTCGGTGATCCGGAAGACGCCGCCGAGCGCGCCGACGTCCTCACCGAAGACGACGACCCGGTCGTCGGCGGCGAGCGCGTCGGCGAGCGCGGCGTTGAGCGCCTTTGCCATGGTGGTGGCCATCAGGCGTCACCCTCCTCGGCGCGAGCGGCGGCCAGCTCGGCGCGGACCAGCTCACGCTGTTCGACGAGCTGCGGGGTGGGCTCCGCGTAGACGTGGTCGAAGAGGCTCAGCGGGTCGACTGTGGGTTGCTCGTTCATCCGGGTCCGCAGGTCCGCCGCGTACGCCTCGGCCTGCTCGGCGACCTCGGCGACCGCCGCGTCGTCGAGTGCGCCGCGGGCCCGCAGGTAGGTCTCCAGCCGGGCGACCGGGTCCCGGTCCCGCCAGGCGTCGACTTCGGCGCCGTCGCGGTAGCGGGTGGCGTCGTCGGCGTTGGTGTGCGGTTCCATCCGGTAGGTGTGCGCCTCGACCAGGAACGGCCCCTTGCCGGCGCGGGCGTGCGCCACCGCGCGGGTGAGCACGGCGAGCACCGCGACCGGGTCGTTGCCGTCGACCTGCTCGCTGGGTACGCCGTAGCCGACGCCCTTGTAGGCGAGCGACGGCGCGGCGGTCTGGCGCGACAGCGGGACGCTGATCGCGTACCTGTTGTTCTGCACGAAGTAGACCACCGGCGCCTTGAACACGGCGGCGAAGTTGATCCCCTCGTGGAAGTCGCCCTCGCTCGTCGCGCCGTCACCGATGAAGGCCAGCGCCACCGTGTCGCGACCCTGGTACGCCTCGCCGTGCGCCAGCCCGGCGGCGTGCACGCACTGGGTCGCGAGGGGGGTGCACTGCGGTGCGGTGTGTACCTCGGTCGGGTCGTAGCCGCAGTGCCAGTCGCCGCGCAGCAGGGTGAGCACCTCGACCGGGTCGATGCCCCGGGCAACCAGAGCCATCGACTCGCGGTAGGTGGGGAAGACCCAGTCGGTGTCGCGGACCGCGAGGACCGCGCCGACCTGGCACGCCTCCTGACCGCGCGAGGACGGGTAGACGGCGAGTCGGCCCTGTTTCGTCAGCGCGGTGGCCTGGGTGTCGAAGCGGCGGCCGAGCACCATCCGGCGGTACAGCTCGCGCAACACCTCGACGGGTGGCTCGGGATAGTCGGCGCGGGCGGGCAGCGGCGTGCCGGTCGGGTCGAGTAGGCGGACCGGTTCGGTTTCCGGCAGCAGCGGGCGCGCCGGGTCGGGCGGGGTGGCCGCCCGACGGGTACGCGGGGATGCCCTGCGGACCGCCTGGGGAGTGGTCGTCACGGCGGAACCTCCTGGGACGTGTGGTGAGCCTATGCTTCCGCTTGTGGATGATTGACTCAAGATCGACACAGAAGGCGGGACGGTTGGCATGCGGAGGGACCGGCAGTGAGCCAGGAGACCGCCGACGAAGCGGGCCGGGGTGCGGGATCGGGACGATCGGCCCGAGCCCTGGACGAGGTCGACCGGCGGATCCTCGACGAGCTGGTCCGCGACGGTCGCACGTCGGTGCGCACCCTCGCCGAACGGATCCACATCTCCCGCACCAACGCGTACGCGCGGGTGGAGCGGTTGCTGCGCGACGGGGTGATCACCGGGTTCCGGGCCCAGGTCGCGCCCGAGGCGGCCGGGCTGGGCACGTCGGCGTACATCGCCCTGACCATCGAGCAGAACACCTGGCGGGAGGTGTCGGCCGAGCTGGCCCAGGTGCGCTACATCGAGCACGCCGCGCTGCTCGGCGGTGACCACGATGTGCTCGCGCTGGTGCGCGCGCCGGACAACGCCGCGCTGCGCGATGTGGTGCTGGGCCGGGTGCAGAGCATTCCCGGTGTGCTGTCCACCCGCACCTGGTTGGTCTTCGAGGAGTTCGACGGGGCTGGCAGCCCCTGGGCCTGACCGGGGCTCAGCGCTCCGGCGGGGCCTCCAACCCGTCCCGGTCGGCCAACTCCAGCAGCGGCTCCAGCGAGTGCCGGTCACCGTCCAGGCCGGCGTGCGGGTCGCCACGCTCGGCGAACCGGGCCGGCATGCTGAGCACGTCGAAGTCCTCCGGCCGGACCTGGTCCAGCTCCGACCAGTCCAGCGGCGCGGAGACCAGCGCGGCCGGCGTGGGCCGGATCGAGTACGCCGAGGTCACCGTGTGGTCCCGGGCCATCTGGTTGTAGTCGACGAAGACCGGACGGTCCCGTTGCTCACGCCACCAGGTGGTGGTGACCAGATCCGGCAGTCGACGCTGCATCTCCCGGCCCAGCGCGAGCACCGCCCGGCGGCAGTCACCGAAGCTCCAGCGCGGCTCGATCGACAGGTAGACGTGCAGCCCCCGGCCGCCGGTGGTCTTCGGGTAGCCGGTCATGCCCAGCTCGGCGAGGAACGCCCGCACCTCGTGCGCCACCGGCACCACCTGCTCGAAGCCGACGCCGGGCATCGGGTCGAGGTCGATGCGCAACTGGTCGGGGCGTTCCACGTCGGCCGCGGTGACCGGCCACGGGTGGAACCGCAGGGTGCCCAGGTTGGCCGCCCAGATGACCACGGCCAACTCGCTCGGCGCGACCTCGTCGGCGGTGCGGCCACTGGGGAAGGTGATGTGCGCAGTCCGCACCCACTCGGGCGCACCGGCCGGCAGCCGCTTCTGGTAGAACGCGTCCCCTCGATTGGTCTGCCGAGTGGCGATCGTCGCGCCCTCGAAGACACCGCGCGGCCAGCGTTCCAGCATGGTCGGCCGATCCCGCAGCGCGCGCAGGATGCCGTCACCCACCGCCAGGAAGTAGCGGACCACGTCCAGCTTGGTCAGCCCACGCTCCGGGAAGTACGGCTTGTCGGGGCTGGAGACGCGGACCAGCCGCTCCCCCACCTGGATCTCCTCCGCCGCCGTGGCCACGCCACCGAGGGTACGACCTGCGTCGAGGCCGGACGTCGATCGACCGGACATCGGCATGGCGGACCCTGGGAACGGTTACCGTGGGCGGCGTCCGGGTAGGGGGGCCGCATGGCGGAACTGGCAACCCTCTGGATCGTCCGACACGGCGAGAGCACCGCGAACGTCGCGGCGACGCAGGCCGAGGCGTCGGGCGCGGAGCTGATCGACCTCACCCACCGCGACGCCGACGTGCCGCTCTCCGTTACCGGCGAGGAGCAGGCCCGGGCGACCGGCCGTTGGCTGGCCGAGCTGCCGGAGGCGAAGCGGCCGGACGTGGCGGTGGTGTCGCCGTACCTGCGCGCGGTGCAGACCTCGCGGCTGGCGCTTGCCGGCACCGACGTTCCCGTGCACCGCGACGAGCGGCTGCGCGACCGGGAGCTGGGCATCCTCGACGGGCTGACCGGGCACGGGGTACGACGGCGGTACCCGGACGAGGCCGACCGTCGGGAGCGGTTGGGCAAGTTCTACTACCGGCCGCCGGGCGGGGAGTCCTGGACGGACGTGGCGTTGCGGCTGCGGACGCTCCTCGGGGACCTGCGCCGTGACCACGAGGGTTGCCGGGTGCTGCTCTTCGGCCACGACGCGCTGGTCTTCCTGCTTCGTTATCTGGTGGAGGGATTGACCGAGGACGAGCTGATGGCGCTCACCCGGCAGGACGTGATCGCCAACTGTTCGATCACCGAGTGGTCGGCGGACGCCGAAGGGCGACTGGCGCTCACCGCCTTCAACGACGTCGTGCACCTGCGCCAGCAGGGCGCCCAGCCGACCAGGGAGGACGAGATCCATGCCGAGCCGGTCTGAGGTGAAGGTGATCACACCGGCGTTGCTGCGGGACTGGGCGCTGCCGGTGCCGGTCGGCGGGAAGGAGAACCGGGGCACCGTGCTGGTGGTCGGCGGTTCCCGCTTCACCCCGGGCGCGGTGCTGCTCGCCGGGGTGGCCGCGTTGCGCGCCGGCGCCGGGGTGCTCCAACTGGCCGCCGCCGAGTCCAGCGCCGCCGCGCTGAGCATCCAGGTGCCCGAGGCCCTGGTGGTCGGTCTGCCGGAGACCGCCGACGGCGCGGTTGCCGCCGACCGGGACGGCCAACTCGGCGATCTGGTCGCGCAGGCCGACGTGGTGACGGTCGGCCCCGGCCTGAAGGCGATCGACGAGACCAACCGCCTGCTGGCCCTGGTCCTGGAGGCCGCCCGTCCGGACACGTCGCTGGTGCTCGACGCGTACGCCCTCGGTGCGCTCAGCCACGCACCGGACCTGCTGGTCGGCTCGGGTCGGCCTGTGGTGCTCACGCCCAACGTCACCGAGGCCAAGCACCTGCTCGGACGGGATCCGGGCGACGACCTGGACGCCGAGGCGGCCGAGTTGGCCACCCGGTACGAGGCGGTCGTGTCGCTGTACGGGCACGTGGCCGCGCCGGACGGACGGGGTTGGCGAGAGGAGAGCGGCGACGCCGGGCTGGGCACCTCCGGCAGCGGGGACGTGCTCGCCGGGTTGTTGGCGGGGCTGCTGTCCCGGGGCGCGGACCCGGCCCAGGCGGCCTGTTGGGGCTCGTTCGCGCACTCGGTGAGCGGCCAACGGCTGATCCCCCGCTACGGCCGGATCGGCTTCCTGGCTCGGGAGTTGCTCGACGAGATCCCCCGAACCCTGGCCATGGTCTGAGGCGGTTTCACCTGTTTCCGCAATGGTCGTCGGGGTACCGGAACGACACCAGCCGAGACTGTTCAGGGAGGTCATACCGGTGTCGACCGATGCCATCGTCCTACTCAAAGAGGACCACAAGGAAATGCGCCGCCTGTTCAAGGCCTTCCAGGACGCGGAGGAGGGGCCGGCGAGCCAGCGGCAGAAGCTGGTGGAGCAGATCCTGGAAGCGCTGACGGTGCACACCTACCTGGAGAACGAGGTGATGTACCCGGAGGTCCGCCGGCTGCTGCCCGACCTGGAGGACGACATCCTCGAGTCGTACGAGGAACACCACGTCGCCGACGTGCTCTGCGCCGAGCTGGCCAGCATGGACGCCAGTGACGAGCGGTTCAACGCCAAGACGACCGTGCTGATCGAGAACGTCAGCCACCACGTCGAGGAGGAAGAGCAGGAGTGGTTCCCCAAGGTCCGCGACGCGCTGGGCCGCAAGCAGCTCCAGGAGATCGGCGAGAAGATGCTCGCGCTACGCGCGGATGCGCCACGCACCCCCACCGCACCGAAGGCGATCAAGAAGGCGCTCGACGCGGTGACCGCCTGAGCCCACCGCAGCACATCGAAGGGCCCGGCGAAAGCCGGGCCCTTCGTCCTGCACCGCCCAGACAAGCCCACGCCCATGCCCACGCCCACGCCCACGCGATCTTGCACTTTCTGTTCCTGGTTAGCGATATTTAGTGCTGTTTGTCGCGACAGAAAGTGCAAGATCGCGGAGGCGGGGACGGGCGTTGAGGGCCAACGCCTCCAACGGGCGACCGGTCGCGGTGACGGCGGCGACCAACTCCGTCACGCCCTGCTCGCGAGCCAGGTCGACGCGGACCGACCAGACCTGGGGGCCACCGTCGCGGTGCAGCTTCCGAGCCGCCGGCTCGATGCCGTCGTCCTCGGCGGCGATGATCAGGTCGAGGTCGTGCTCGACGAACTGCACCGCCAGTTCGTACCCGATCCCGCTTGAAGCCCCGGTCACCAGGGTGGTCACCTACCGCGTGCCCCGCGACGCGGGGCCCAACCACATCGGCGGGGGTCGCCTCCCGGAGGGCGCACCGAGCGGCCGGGCCCGGGCCGGTAGGATCGGCCCAGGCCGTTACTGGCGCGTGGGGATGGAGAACCATCGGGGAGCGGCCTCGTCACGTGGACGTTTGCCGAGCGCCTGGGCCTTCCCGCACGTCTGTTGGAGGTCGCATGTCCCGCAACGCCGAGTCCACCGCATTCCGGAGCGCCCTCGAGGTGATCCGAGCTGTCGAGCCGCGGGTCGCCGACGCGATCGGCGCCGAGCTGACCGACCAGCGGGAGTCCCTCAAGCTGATCGCCAGCGAGAACTACGCCTCCCCGGCGACCCTGCTGGCCATGGGCAACTGGTTCAGCGACAAGTACGCCGAGGGCACCGTCGGCCGCCGCTTCTACGCCGGCTGCCAGAACGTCGACACCGTCGAGGCGCTCGCCGCCGAGCACGCGCGGGAGTTGTTCGGCGCCGCGCACGCGTACGTGCAGCCGCACTCGGGCATCGACGCCAACCTGGTCGCGTTCTGGGCGGTGCTGGCCGACCGGGTGGAGTCCCCCGCCCTGAAGAAGGCCCAGGTCCGTCAGGTCAACGACCTCACCGAGGCGGACTGGTTCGCGCTGCGCCGCGAGCTGGGCAACCAGCGGATGCTCGGCATGTCGCTGGACGCCGGCGGCCACCTCACCCACGGTTTCCGGCCGAACATCTCCGGCAAGATGTTCGACCAGCGCAGCTACGGCACCGACCCGGCGACCGGCCTGATCGACTACGACCGGGTGGCCGAGGCCGCCCGGGAGTTCAAGCCGCTGATCCTCGTCGGCGGCTACTCGGCGTACCCCCGGAAGGTGAACTTCCGGATCCTGCGCGAGATCGCCGACTCGGTCGGCGCCACCTTCATGGTCGACATGGCGCACTTCGCCGGCCTGGTGGCGGGCAAGGTGTTCACCGGCGACTTCGACCCGGTGCCGCACGCGCACATCGTCACGACCACCACCCACAAGTCGCTGCGCGGCCCGCGCGGCGGCATGGTGCTCTGCCAGCCGGAGCTGGCCGACCAGGTGGACCGCGGCTGCCCGATGGTGCTCGGCGGTCCGCTGCCGCACGTGATGGCCGCCAAGGCGGTCGCGCTCGCCGAGGCCCGCCGGCCCGACTTCGCCGACTACGCCCAGCGGATCGTGGACAACTCGCAGGCGCTGGCCGAGGGGCTGCTGCGCCGGGGCGCGACGCTCGTCACCGGTGGCACCGACAACCACCTGGTGCTGATCGACGTGTCCGGCTACGGACTCACCGGCCGGCAGGCCGAGCAGGCGCTGCTCGACTCGGGCATCGTCACCAACCGCAACTCGGTCCCGCAGGACCCGAACGGCGCCTGGTACACGTCCGGCATCCGGATCGGCACCCCGGCGCTGACCACCCGGGGCCTCGGCACCGCCGAGATGGACCAGACCGCCGAGCTGATCCACACCGTGCTGACCCAGACCACCGCCGGCGCCAACGCCGACGGCACCCCGTCGAAGGCGAAGTACACCCTGGACCCCGCCCTGTCCGACAAGGTGGCCCGCCAGGCGACCGACCTGCTCGCCGCGTACCCCCTCTACCCCACCGTCGACCTGGGCTGACCCCGACCTTCTCGCGTCGATCATGGAGTTGTGGTGCCCGAATCAGGGCGGGTGGCGACCTTCGTCCACCACCACAACTCCATGATCGACGCGGACGAGGGGGACGAGGGGGACAAGGGAGCCGGGCAGGGGCAGGGGCCGGCAGGGCGTCAGGCCATGGGGCGCTTCAGGTGGTAGCGGTGGACTTCGGTGCTGCCCTGGACGTTGTTGACGTCCTCGGCGGCGGAGACGAGTTCCCACCCCTCCCGGCCGGCCCGGTTGAGGTGCGCGATGGCGGTGTCCCCGTAGGCGGTGATGTCCTTGCGGGACCCGTCCGGCGCGTACCAGACGAACGAGACGTGAAAATTGCGGCCCTGTCCCTGATAGCGACGGACGAGCAGGGCGTACTCCCAGGCAACCATGCGGCTTATTATGACCGTCCACCCAGGACGGCGACACGCGGGTCGTCGCGCATTGCCATCCGATGAACGCGGTGTGTCAACCTGCCCGGCGTGCCACCTCGTCGGTGATCAGCGCCGCGAGCCGGTCCAGCCCGACGTCGATCTGCTCCGGCGTGACCGCGCTCACCGACAACCGCAGCGCGTGCACCGGCTGACTGTCGTCGTAGAAGTGCGCCATCGGCGTCCACAACACCCCGTGGTCACGCGCCGAACGGTCCAGCAACGCGTCGTCGACCGGGAACGGCACCGTCACCACGACGAAGAAACCACCGGCCGGCACCGTCCACCGCACCGCCGCCGCGCCGTCCTCCCCCGGCGGGAACCGCCGGGCCAGGCCGGCCACCAGGTGGCGCAGATTCCCGGTGTACGCGGACCGCTCCCGGGTGTTCGCGGCCACCAGGCTGCACCCGTGTTCCAGCAGTCGACCGCCGATGACCGCCTGCGCGATCGGGGACGTGTTCACCGTGACCATGCTCTTGATCATGGCGAGTTGGTCGGCGAGCGGGCCGACCCGTCGGCCCGGGAGGGCCACCCGCTGGTCGGCGACGACGTACCCGACCCGCGCGCCAGGGAGCACGGTCTTGGCGAACGAACCGAAGTAGACGACCCGCCGCCCGGTGTCCAACGCCTTGAGGGTGGGTGGGCGCGGCCCGTCCTCGCTGTGGAACAGGCCGTACGGGTTGTCCTCGAGCAGCAGTAGGTCCTCCTGCGTGGCCAGGTCCAACAGCCGTCGCCGGTGGGCGGTGTCGATGCTGACGCCGGACGGGTTGGCGAAGTCCGGCATCAGGTAGCAGGCGCGCGGACGAAGACCCGCCGACCTCGCCCGGCGCAGCTGGTCGGCCAGGTCGGCCAGGTCGACCCCGGACGGCCCACCGGCGACCGGCCACACCGGCAGGTCCACCAGTCGGGCCGCCCCGGTCAGCCCGACGTAGGTCGGGGCGACCGCGAGCAGCACATCCGTGGGACCGGCCCGCAACGCGCGCAACACCAGGAACATCGCCTCCTGGCAGCCGACGGTCACCACGACGTCCTGCGGGTCGACGGTGATCCCCTCGTCGACGGCGAGGTTGCGGGCGATCAGGTGGTGCACGATGCCCTTGGTCCGGCCGTACTGCAGAAGCAGCCGCCGGGCCTGCTCCGGCGAGTGCCCCAGGTCGTCGACGAGATGCCGGTGGAAGGTGTCCAGGTGCCGGTGCACCGCGGCGAGATCGAAGAACTCCTCGTACGGCCGGCCGGCCGCGAGGGACACCGCCGCCGGGTACCGCTCGGACACCTCGTTGAGGAAGTTCATCGAGGTCAGCGCCGGGTCTCCCAGCGCGGGGTGCAGGTCGGCGACGGTCAGGTCGACAGGTTCGGCGGCGGTCACCGCTCACCCCACCCGGAGGGTGCGCAGCTCACCGGCCGCCGCCGGATCGGCGCAGCCGGCCAGGGTGAGCGCGTCGGTCAGTTCGGCGACGAGCAGCGCCAACGCGTCCCGGGCGGTGGGCTCACCGCCGACGGCGAGGGCCCAGAGCAGCGGCCGGCCGACCAGCACCCCGGCCGCGCCCAACGCCAGCGCCCGCAGCACGTCGGTGCCGCCCCGGATGCCGCTGTCCAGCAGCACCTGGCAGCCGTCCCCGACCACGTCGACGACCTCCGGCAGCATGGTGACGCTCGCCGGCGCGCCGTCCAGTTGCCGCCCACCGTGGTTGGAGACGACCACCGCGTCCGCGCCGACGCGTACCGCCTCGATCGCGTCACGCGGGTCCAGCAGCCCCTTGACCACAAGCGGCAGGTCGACCTGCTCGCGTAGCCACGCCAGGTCCGCCCAGCGCAGCGCCGGGGCGAACGACGCGGCGGTGTGCGCGGCGATCGCGGACACCCCGGGCGCACCGGAGTGTGCCAGCGCGTCGCGACCGTCGGGAAGGTTCGCGGCGACCACCTCGGCCGGCAGCCGGAACCCGTTGCGCAGGTCCCGGGGGCGTCGGCCGAGCACCGGGACGTCCACGGTGACCACAAGTGCTCGGCAGCCGGCCGCGACGACCCGGTCCAGCAGGTCGCGGACGAGGGCCCGGTCGCGCAGCCAGTAGAGCTGGAACCAGACGTCCGCGCCCGCCCCGGTGACCTGTTCGATGGGTGTGCTGCCAAGCGTGCTCGCCAGGTAGGGGATTCCGGCCGCGCCGGCCGCCGCCGCCAGGCCCAGTTCCCCGTCCGGGTGTACCAGCCGCTGGTACGCCATCGGCGCCACCCCGACCGGCATGGCGTACCGGCGGCCGAGCAGGTGGGTGCCGAGGTCGACGGTGTCGACCCCGCGCAGCACCCGGGGTAGCACCGCGACCCGGTCCAGCGCGCGCCGGTTCGCGTCGAGGGTCACCTCGGACGCGCTACCGCCGGCCAGGTAGTCCCACACGTCCGGCGGCAGCACGGCCCGGGCCCGCTCGGCGTAGTCGGCAAGCGACACGGCCGGCGGGTCGGCAAGCGTCTGCTCACCCATCGCCCGCCACCGGCCCGCTCGTGGCCGCCGGCACAGCGGGGTCGGCCGGCTCATCCGGGGCGCCCGTGGCCGCCCGCTCGACGAAACCAGCCGGCCCGTCCGCGTCGGCCGGCCCGTTCGCAGCCAGCAGCCCGAAGCGCTCCCGGAGGAACGCCGCGGCGCTCTCCTGCGCCCGCCGCCCGTCGGTGAAGGCCCCCGGCATGGCGAAGAACCCGTGGATCATTCCCGGATAGTGGTCCAACCGGGTGGGCACGCCGGCGTCGCGCAGCCGCTCGGCGTACCGCTGTCCCTCGTCGCGGAGAGGGTCCAGCTCGGCGGTGACCACAAGTGCCGGCGGCAGCCCGGACAGGTCGTCGGCGAGCAGCGGCGAGGCCAGTGGGTCCCGGGCATGCGCCGGGTCGGCCAGGTAGTGCGTCCGGTACCAGGCGACCGAGCGGCGGTTGAACAGCGTCGGGTCGTCGTCGCCGACCGGTTCGCCGCTGGCGTCGGTGTTCGGGTAGACCAGCAGCTGCGCGGCGAGCCCAGGGCCGTCCGTACGGCTGAGCAGGGCGACCGCGGCGGCCAGGTTCCCGCCGGCGCTGTCCCCTCCCACCGCCAGCCGGCTCGGGTCCACGCCCAGCCGGTCGGCGTGCCGGGCGATCCACGAGGTGGCGGCGTGGCAGTCGTGCACCGCCGCCGGGAACGGGTGTTCCGGGGCGAGGCGGTAGCCGACGGTGACCACCTGACAGGGCACGGCGTTGGCGAGCCGCCGGCAGATGCCGTCGGCGGTGTCGATGCTGCCGAGCGTCCAGCCACCACCGAAGAAGTAGACCAGGGTGGGCAGTGGACCCGACCCGCTCGGCCGGTACACCCGCAGCGGCAGCTCCCCGGCGGGGCCGGGGAACCGCTCGTCGCGTACCTCGGTCACCGGCTCGACCGCGCCGGTGCCGGCGCGGATCGCGGCCAGGTCCGCGGCGCGCGCCTCGGACAGGGTCTGCGCGTACAGCGGCGGGGTGCCGGCGGCGGCGCGGGCCGCCCGGTACGCCGCCACCTCGGGGTGCAGGGCCATGTCGCTCCTATCCACAGGTGCGGACCAGCAGTGTGTCGATGCCGCGCAGGAACAGGCTGCCGCTGTACGTCGGCGTCTCGATGACCGTCAGCGCGGGGAACCTGGCGAACAGCCGGGGCAGGGCGAGGCGACCCTCCAGCCTCGACACCGCCGCGCCGAGGCAGAAGTGCAGGCCCACCCCGAAGGCCAGCGACGGCGGGCCGGGACGGGTCGGGTCGAAGGTGTCCGGGGCCGGGAAACGGGCCGGGTCCCGGTTGGCCGCACCGATCATGATCAGTACGTTGTCGTCGGCGGCGACCGGCACGCCGTGCAGCACGGTGTCGGCGGGCGCGGCGCGGGCCAGGAAGTGCACCGGGCTGGCCAACCGCAGCACCTCGTCGACGCAGCCCTGCGCCAGCGTGCCGTCGGTGGGCAGCGCCGCGACAGTCTCCGGGTGGGCCAGCAGCAGCGGCAGCCCGTTGCTGAACATGTAGACGGTGGTGACGAAGCTGGCGTTGAACAGCACGATCAGGTTGCTGATCAGCTCCTCCTCGGTCAGCTCCACCTCCCCGGAGTCGAGCGCCTCGACCAACCCGCTGAGCAGGTCGTCCCCGGGCACCCGGCGACGGTGCGCGATCAACTCCCGGTAGAAGACCCGCAGCTCCTGGGCGGCGGTGTTGGCCGCGGCCAGTCGCTGCGAGGTCTTCCCCGCCACGTCCAGGAACTCGTCGATCCACTCCACCCGCTCGCGGTACCACGGCAGCTCCGCGGCCGGGATGCCGATGAACTCGGCCATCACCAGGGCGGGGATCGGGTACGCGAAGTCGGCCACGAAGTCGACGGTGCCGTCCCCGGCGTCCGCCATCCGGTCCAGCAACTCGTCGACCACCCGCAGGACCACCGGTTCCAGCGCGCCGAGCCGGCGTGGCGTGAAGGTGCGGGAGAAGACGTGCCGCATCCGGGTGTGGTCGGGCGGGTTGACGAACATCATCGAGGTCTGGAAGGTCCGCAGGATCTCCTGTTCCTCCCAGCCCGGCGGCGGCTGTTTCGTCCACTCCGGGTCGCGCAGCAACCCGTCGACGAGGTCGTAGCCGACCGCGACCGCGGCCACCGTCCGGTGTTCGGCGCGCGCCGGGACCGCGCTGATCGGGCCGAGCCGGTGCAGGTCCGCGTACCACGGGTACGGGTTCTGCCTGCCCTGCTCGCTGTACAGGCCGGTGAGTATCTCCTCCACGTGCACGGCCAACTCCTCCCCAGGATGTCGGTGGCCGCTGGGGGCAGCGGGGATCGCCCGCCACCCCCAGCCGGGTGTCACAGGTCGAGCAGCCGCAGCGGTACGGCGTTGGCGAGCGCCTGGTTGCCGGCGTCGTTCGGGTGGATGTGGTCCCCCGAGTCGTACGCGGGCAGGAGTTGGCTGGGCCGGGCCGGGTCGCGCAGCACCTTGTCGAAGTCGAGCAGCCCGTCGAACTCCCGACTGCCCCGCAGGTACGCGTTCACCGCCTGGCGGGTGGCCTCCTTCTGCGGCGTCCACACACCCTCGACGCCGTGCCCCTCGTACGGGGTCAGCGTGGCCACCAGGCTGGTCAGCCCACGCTGCTGGAGCTGCTGGTTGATCTGCCGGAGGGTGCCGATGATCGCCTCGGGTGCGTCGTTCGACATCCAGATGTCGTTGATGCCCAGGTGGGTGACGACGGTCCGCACCCCGGTCTGGGGAAAGACGTCCTCGTTGAGCCGGGCGGCCGCGTTCGGGCCGAGCTGGTAGTAGCCCGGGTAGTTGCCGTCGCCGGGCTCGGTGCCCTCGTGGTTGAGCCGGTTGCCGGCCAGGCTCAGGTTGAGCACCCCGGGGGTCCGCTTGTCCGGCCGGTCGGCGAGCAGCCGGTCGGAGAGCAGGTCGGGCCAGCGCCGGTTGGCGTTGACGGTGCTGCCGTTGCCGTCGCCGATGGAGTCGCTGAGCACGACGAGCGCGCCGGGGCTGCCCTTGCGCTGCACGTCGACCCCGGAGAGGAAGAACCAGCAGCAGGTGGGCCGGGTGGTGAAGCCGGTGCCCTCGGCCGCCCCGGTCAGGTCCCCCGCGCCGATGAAGTTGGCCTGCTGGGACTGCCCGTGGAACGTGGTCGGGCCGGTCGGCGTCGGGAAGTGCAGGGTGACCACCAGGTCGCTGTCGTCGGCGACCGGGAAGGCCAGCGGGTCGCTGAGCAGTTCGGCGCCCCGGTTCATGGTCGTCGTGGTGGCGCCGGTGAAGGTCAGTAGGCGCACCGACGCCGCGTCGATGTCGGAGAGGTCGTCGGGGGTCGCGGTGTTCGGTCGGGCGACGGTTGCGCGGCCGACGGTGACCGCCTGCTCGCCGTAGAGGTTGCTCAGGCGTACCCGCAGCGCCGGGCCGCCCACCGAAACGTGCACGATCATCCGGACGCTCTGGTTGTTGAGGCCGGTGTTCGTCAACCCGACCGAGTTGCCCCGGGTGACTGCGGTGGCCCAACTGCCCGCCCACTCGGCGCGGTCGGGTCGGCCGGCGGCGGTGCCGGACGGGCCGGCGCTGGCGACGACGGCGGGTGCGCCGGCGACCAACAGCGCGGCCGCGGCGGCGATGACAGGCCATCTCTTCGGGGTTGCCGTTGCCATGGAACCTCCATCGTGTGGCAGCCCAGGGCCGTCCGCTGACGGCGCCTGCCTGGACGATGGTCCAGAAACCTAGCCGCCGCCGCTGACGGGCGTCAATCAACCTGATCGACGCCATCAAATGTCCGGCGGGCCGCTCGGATCGCCCACTCGGCACGGTCCCGACCAGCCGTTTCCCGCCTAGGCTTCCAGGCGGCGGCGGTGTGGTCGCCCGAGCGCGCCACCGTCGCGTCGTTCCCGGGAGTTGCCCGGGGACCGCCGCTTTCTCAGATGGGGGCTGCCGGATGACTGACGGACCCGGGCACACCACGACGTACGTGCACAGGGTGTTGGACCTCTTCGCCGAGTTCGGCGACCGGGAGGCGTTGGTGGGCGCCGGTGGGCGGCTCACCTACACCGAGGCCGCCGCGCGGGTCCGGGCGATGGCCGCGACGTTGACCCGGCACGGCGTACGGCCCGGGTCGGCGGTGTTGGTGACCGTCGCGAACGCGGTGGAGGGTCCGCTGCTGCAGCTCGCCCTGCACCTGATCGGCTGCCGGACGATGTGGGTCGCCCCGGTGACGGCGCGTCGGGAGGTCGACGAGTTCATCCGGTTGGCCCGCCCGGACGCCCTGGTCTACGACGCGCGGGACCGGGCCAGTCTGGGCCCGGAGTTGGCCGGCGCGTTGCCCGGCACACCTGTGTGGTGTCTGGGCGCGGGCGGCGCCGGCCCCGACCTCACCGCCGACAGCGACGTGGTGGAGGTGCCGGCGTCCGTGCCGGCTCCGGAGTCGTTCCTGCAGACCAGCGGCACCACCGGAACTCCCAAACTGGTGCACCACCGGGAGAGTTTCTACGCCCAGATCCTCACCCTGGCCGCCGACTTCCGCGCCGCCGGGTTCCCACTGCTGCGGCACCTGTCGCACTCGCCGATGTGGCTGGCCAGCGGGCAGATCACCACGCTGTTCAACCTGTTCACCGGCGGGGTGCTGTTCCTGCGCGACGACTGGGACCCGGTGGCCTTCGTGGACACCGTGCAGCGGGAGCGGATCACCTCGACGTTCGTCACCCCGCCGATGCTCTACGAGGTGTTGGACCACCCGGCGCTTGTCGGCGCGGACTTCTCCGCCATGTTCATGTTCAACGTGGGCGCCGGGCCCGCCGCGCCCGCCCGGCTGCGCCAGGCCATCGCGCGGTTCGGTCCGGTGCTGCGCATCGTGTACGGCCTCAGCGAGGCGGTCGTGATCACCGCGCTGCCCGGTCTGACCGACGATCCGGAGCACCCGCAGCGGCTGCGCTCCTGCGGGCGGCCCTACGGCGACGTGCGCGTCGAGATCCGCGACGACGACGGTGCGGTGCTGCCGACCGGCCGCGACGGTGAGGTGTGGGTGCGTACCCGACTGAGCTTCGCCGGCTACCACGGTCAGCCGGAGCTGACCGCGCAGACGTTCGTGGACGGGTGGGTGCGCACCCGCGACATCGGCCACCTCGACGACGACGGCTACCTCTACCTCGTCGACCGGGCCCACGACATGATCGTGACGCACCGACGGAACTGGGCGATCTACTGCCGTCCCATCGAGGACGTGCTGCTCGGGCACCCGCAGGTACGGGCCGCCGCGGTGATCGGTGTGCCGGACGAGACCGTCGGCGAAGTCCCGTACGCATACGTGGTGCTCGCCCCGGGCGCGACGGTCACCGGGGCGGAGCTGGTCGGCCTGGTGGCCGCCGAGCTCAACGAGATGTGGGCACCCACCACTGTGGAGTTCGTCGACCGGCTGCCGGTGAACCGGTCGATGAAGGTGGACAAGCGGGCGCTGCGCGAGCGGTACGCGGCCCGTCGGGCGGCGGCGGTCGGGGCGTGACCCCCCGCCGGCAACTGGTCGTCCTGGTCAGCGCCGACCTGATCTCCAACCTGGGCACCCGCATCTCGGTGGTGACCATCCCGTGGCTGGTGCTGGTCACCACCGGCAGCCCCACCAAGATGGGCCTCGTCGCGTTCGCCGAAACCCTGCCGTACCTGCTGTCCAGCGCGTTGGGCACGCCCTGGGCGGACCGGATCGGCCTGCGCCGCACGTCGATCTTCTGCGACGCGGGCAGCGCGGTGGCGATGGTCGTCGTCGCGCTGACCCCGTGGTTGGGCTTCGCACCGCTCGTCGCGCTCGTCGCGGTCGCCGGCGCGCTGCGCGGCATCGGGGACCGGGTGAAACACGTGATGTTCCGCCCGGTCGCGGAGGCCGCCGGGGTGCCGCTGATCCGGCTGACCTCCGCGTACGACGGGCTCAGCCGGGTCGTGACCCTGTTCGGCGCCGCCGTTGGTGGGCTGCTCATCGCCGCGTTCGGGGTGACCGAGGCGATCCTCATCGACGCGGCCACGTTCGGCGTCTGCGCGCTGCTCATCGGCGTCCTGGTCCGGCCGCCGGCCGCCCCGGCGCAACCCGCCCAGCCGGAGAGCTACCTGCGCGCGCTGCGGGGCGGCTTCAGCTACCTGGGGCGGGACCGTCCGCTGCTCGGGATGCTCGTCGTCATCTCGGCGCTGAACATGGTGGCCAACGCCAGCGTGGCCGTCTACATCCCGGTCTGGGTGGCCCGGGAGCTGCCCGGCCCGAGCGGTCTCGGCCTGGTGCTGGCGGCGTTCTCGGCGGGGGCGCTGCTGGGCAACCTGGCGTTCACCGCGCTCGGGCCCCGGCTGCCCCGTCGGCTGACGTTCCTGGTCGGCGCGCTTGTGGCCGGCACACCCCGGCTGGTCGCCCTGGCGATCAGTGACGAGTTGCCGGTGGTGCTCGTGGTGACGTTCCTGTCCGGGATCGGCATCGCGGCAATCAACCCGCTGCTCGGGGTGGCGCTCTACGAACGGGTGCCGCCGGAGTTGCAGACCCGGGTGATCGGCATCGCCGGTTCGCTGGCGTTCGTCGGGTTACCTGTCGGCGCGCTGCTCGGCGGCTGGTCGGTGGACGCCCTGGGGCTCACCCCGGCCCTGCTGACCATGGCGGCGGCGTGCCTGGTGGTCACCGCGTACCCGCTTGTGGGTGGCTCTTCCGGCCGCCCGAGGACTCCGGCGCACCCGGCTCCCGTCACCGGAGCCTGACCGTGCGCAACACGTTCCGGCCCTGCTGACGCCGTACCCTGTCCGCATGGCCAGCTGGGAAGACGTCCGTCGGATCGCACTCGCGCTGCCCGAGACCACCGAGCGGGCCTCGTACGACGGGCTGCCCGCCTGGCGGGTGCGCGACAAGATGTTCGTCTGGGAACGACCCCTGCGGCGTGCCGACCTCGACGCCCTGGGCGCGGCTGCGCCCGACGGCCCGCTCCTCGGCGCACGAGTCGCGGACCTCGGCGTCAAGGAAGCACTCCTCGCCGACGACCCGTCGGTCTACCTCACCACCCCGCACCTCGACGGCTACCCGGCGGTCCTGGTCCGGCTCGACGAGGTCAGCCTGCCCGAGCTGACCGAGGTGGTCACCGACGCGTGGTACGCCCGCGCACCGAAGCGACTCGCCGCCGCCCACCGGGCCGGCTCGGCGCCGACCGACGGCTAGTCAGCGCCCGGCCGGGGTCGGGGTGGCGTGTTCGGTGCGGCACCGGGGGCAGCGCAGACGTGACCCGGTGGCCGTCCGGGGCACCCGCAGCCGTTGACCGCAGCCGCAGGTGAGCACCGGAGCGGACGCCCGCAGGTACTCGTCCCGCTCCCGGCGTGGCCACCGGCTGTGGCAGCGGGCGCACCACTTCGGTGGGTAGCTGTGGTAGTACGCCAGGCCGAACGCGCCCGCGACCATCAGGGTGACGGGGACGAGCAGGCCCAGCGGCGCGAGCAGGGCGGGCAGCAACCCCCCGAGGCCGTCCGACACCAGCACGAAGACCACCCTGAGCACCACCACCGGCACCCCGAGCAGGGTGAACCCGAAACCCCAGCCGAAGAGCAGCAGGGACGGCAGGAACAACCACATGCCACCGCGCATCCACCGGCGGACGCCGTACCCGCCGCAACGGGGGCAGTTCGGCGACGCCTGGTGCGGCACCGACCGCAGCACCTTCGGCGTCAGCCACTCGACAAGCCGTTTGACGATCTCCTCGACCAGCTTCGCCGCGAGGGCCTGGAGGAACGACTCGATGACGCTCACCTCCCCCGCACAGAGGGTCCCGGCACCGCCGCAGCGAACGGCCGGCCCACCGACCATCGTGCGCGGTCGACGCCACCATCCGATCCCAGCGCGCCGACCGAGCCGCGCGAACGACGCCGATCCGACAGCCGAGGGTGTTCGTCAGGCGTTCCCCTGCTCGCCGCTCGCCCGTCGGCCGGGTCGGCTACCGTCGGCGCCCTGCCACCCAGGAGGCCGCCGGGTATGACGTCGTCAGCCACTCGCCGCAGCAACGCCGAGGTCACCGCCGTTCACCGGATCGGCGACAGCGCACCACACAGCGCGTTCACCGACCTCGTCCGGTACGCCGGGAGCTGGTTCTGCGCGTTCCGGGAGGCCCGGACCCACCTCAGTGACGACGGCGTGATCCGGGTTCTGACCTCGGCCGACGGACGATCGTGGCGGTCCGCCGCCGTCCTGCGGCAGGCGGACGTCGACCTGCGTGACCCGCGCTTCGTCGCCCGGCCCGACGGTCGTCTGCAACTGCTGGCCGCGGCGGCCACCGGCACGGCCACCAAGACGTTCCAGACGGTGACCTGGCACTCCGGCGACGGGCACGCCTGGGGTGATCCGGTCCCGGTGGGCGAGCCGGGGGTCTGGGTGTGGCGGGCGGTCTGGCACGACGACGCGATGTACGGCGTCGGCTACGCCACCCGGGCGCCGAGGTTCGCCCGGCTCTACCGCAGCAGCGACGGCGTGGACCTTCAGCAGTGGGTGCCGACGCTGTTCGAGGGCGGGTACCCCAACGAGTCCGGTTTGGTCTTCGCCCCGGACGGCACCGCGTACTGCCTGCTGCGCCGCGACGGCACCGACGCGAGCGCGCAACTCGGCCAGGCCGGGCCGCCGTACCGGGAGTGGACCTGGACCGACCTGGGTGTCCAGGTGGGCGGGCCGACGCTGCTGCGGCTGCCCGACGGGCGACTGCTGGCCGGCGTACGCCTGCACGACGGCGAGGTCCGCACCGCGGTCTGCCTCGTCGACCCGGGCCGGGGCGAGCTGACCGAGTTGGTCGCGCTGCCGTCCGGCGGCGACACCAGCTACCCCGGCCTGGTCTGGCACGACGACCTGCTCCGGGTGAGCTACTACTCGTCGCACGAGGGGCAGACCCATGTCTACCTGGCCGAGGTCAGCCTGACCGGCTGAGCCTGGCCGGGCGGCCCGACGGTCGGTTAGCGTGCCGGCATGCCATCGACACTCACCGAATCGACGGACCCGTACTGCCTGCGCCCCGGAGAAGCCGGCGACCTGCTGCACGACCACCCGTGGCGGCGGTTCGTGGCGCTCGGTGACAGTGTCGTGGAGGGCATGTGTGAGCCCACCCCGGGCTATCCGGACGTGCAGTGGGTCGACCGGGTGGCCGCCGAACTGGGCGTCGTGCGCCCCGAGCTGGCGTACCGGAACCTGGGTCGACGCGGGTTGCGCGCGCACCAGGTGCGGGCCACCCAGCTCGCACCGGCGTTGGCCTTCGCACCGGACCTTGCGCTTGTCGTCTGTGGCGGCAACGACGCCTTCCACCCGGCGTACGACGCGGAGGCGGTGGACGTCGAGCTGACCGCGATGATCACCGCTCTCCGCGGCGTGGGCGCGGACGTGATCACCGTGGGCATGTTCGACGTGTCGCACAGCCCGGCCGTGCCCGAGCACCTCCGGGCCGGCCTGGGGGAACGCATGCGCCGCCTGTCCGCCCACACGGCCGCCCTGGCCGAACGCCTGAACACGGTCCACGTGCACCTGACCGACCACCCGTTGACGGCCGACCCCACCCTCTACAGCACCGACGGCCGCCACGGCAGCGCCCGCAGCGACGCCATCGCCACAGCTCAAACCCTCCGCGCCCTCTCCCCCCACCGCACCCCCTAACCCCACCCCACCTGGCCTGACCACCGACCCGCAGGACATCCCGCCGGTGCTGCTGCCGGCACTCGCCCTGGCCGTGGT
>NZ_JBSGIV010000084.1:0-24547 GCF_053605225.1 Micromonospora sp. NPDC003944 | reverse complement strand
CCGGCGAACGGGGCGGTCGTCGTGGCCGACGTAGCCGCCGACGTCGCGGAAGTTGAAGGTGGCGGGGAGCGAGAGCTGGTCGACGAGGCCGGGCGACTCGTGGTGATCGACCTGAAGACCGGAAAGTCCACCGCGGTCACCGGCACCGACCTGGCGGAGCACCCACAGCTCGGTGCCTACCAGGCGGCGGTGGAGGCGGGGGCCTTCGCCGAGTTCGGTGACGAGTCCGGGGGCGCCGCGCTCGTGCAGCTCGGCACCTCCGCGAAGGACGCCCGCGAGCAGAATCAGCCGGCGGCCAGCGAGGGGCCGGCGGCCGGCTGGGCGACCGCGCTGGTCCGGCGCACCGCCGATACGATGGCAGCCGCCACGTTCGCCGCGGTGGCCAACTCGAAGTGCCGGGTCTGCCCGGTGCGCACCAGCTGCCCGGTCTCCGGGCAGGGGCGCCAGGTGGTCGAGCCGCCCACCGTCCGACACACCCGGGAGGGCGAGGAGTGAGCGTGCGAGCCGAGACCGCACCGTGAGTCAGCCCACCCTGTTCGGCGCGGGTCCCGCGCCGACGCCCCGACTCGCCGACTCGGGCCCCCGGTACACACCCGTGGAGCTGGCCAAGCTGCTGCGGCTGCCGGCGCCCACCCGGGAGCAGGCCGCGATCATCGCCGCCCCGGTGGAGCCGCTGCTGGTGGTTGCGGGCGCCGGCTCGGGCAAGACGGAGACGATGGCCGCGCGGGTGGTCTGGCTGGTGGCCAACTCGTACGTGCGGCCGGAGCAGATCCTCGGGCTGACCTTCACCCGCAAGGCGGCCGGCGAGCTGGCCCACCGCGTGCGGACCCGGCTCGACCAGCTGATCCGCCGCCTCGGCCGGCAGGGCCGGGACCCGCTCGACGCCCCGCTCGCGGGTGAGCCCACCGTCTCCACCTACCACTCGTACGCGGGGCGGATCGTCACCGAGCACGGGCTGCGGGCCGGCTACGAGCCGTCCACCCGGCTGCTCACCGAGGCGTCCCGCTGGCAGTTGGTCGACCTGCTGGTACGCAACTACGACGGCGACATGTCCGAGGTGGACCGGATGCCGAGCACCATCACCGACGCGGTGTTGGCCCTCGCCGGGGAGTTGGACGAGCATCTGGTCACGCCGGACGAGTTGGCGGCCTGGACCGGTCGGTTCTTCGCCGAGGTGCAGTCCCGGCCCGGCCGGGTCTACGCCGACGTGCGCAAGGCGCTCACCCTCCAGCAGACCCGGTTGCGGCTGCTGCCGCTGGTGCGGGCGTACGCCCGGCGCAAGGAGGACTTCGAGGCGATGGACTTCGCCGACCAGCTCGCCCGGGCGGCGCGCGTGGCCCGGGATCACCCGGGGGTCGGCGTGATCGAGCGGGACCGCTTCCGGGTGGTGCTGCTCGACGAGTACCAGGACACCAGCCACGCCCAGGTGGTGTTGCTCAACGCGCTGTTCGGTGGTGGGCACCCGGTGACCGCGGTGGGCGACCCGTGCCAGTCGATCTACGGCTGGCGGGGGGCCAGCGCGGGCACCCTGGACAGGTTCCCCACCGAGTTCGCCCGCGCCGACGGTGAGTCGGCCCCGGCGCTGGGGCTGACCACGAGTTGGCGCAACCGTCCGGAGATCCTCCGGGTGGCGAACGCGCTCTCCACGCCGCTGCGGGCAGCGGGTGCCCGGGTGCCGGAGCTGCGCTCGGCGCTCACCGTCCGGGACCCGATCCCGCACCGCAGCCCGGGTGGCGCGGCCGGCGGCACGGTGCACTGCGCGATGCTTCCCACGTACGCCGACGAGGCCGACTGGATCGCCGACAGCGTGCTCGCCGCCTGGCGCGGGGCCGCCGGGATGCCGGGCGTCGCAGCGGAGCACATCCCGGTGGTGCGGCGCCCGACGACCGCCGTGCTGGTCCGGGTCCGCAGTCAGATTCCGGCGATCGAGTCGGCGCTGCGGGAGCGTGGCCTCCCGGTCGAGGTGGTCGGGCTGGGCGGCCTGCTGGACACCCCCGAGGTCCGCGACGTCGTCTGCACGCTGCGGGTCTTGGCCGACCCGACCGACGGCGCCGCGCTGTTGCGGCTGCTGACCGGCGCTCGTTGGCGGATCGGGCCGCGTGATCTGGTGGCCTTGCACCGGCGGGCTCGGGCCATCGCGAAAGCCCGGCGACAGGTGACCGCCGACGAGGACTCCGAGATCAGCCCCGACCTGTTGGACGAGGCGACCCTTGTGGAGGCGTTGGCCGACCTCGGGCCGGCGCAGGCGTACTCGGCGGAGGGCTTCGCGCGGCTGCGCGCGTACGGCCGGGAGTTGGCGCTGCTGCGCTACCGACTGGACCAGGCGCTGCCGGACCTGATCGCGGACATCGAGCGCACGATCGGCCTGGACGTGGAGGTCGCGGTGCGGGCCGGCCGGGACGGCGCCGGCGACGCGGGCCTGGCCCGGGGGCATCTGGACGCGCTCGGCGACGTGGCGGCCCGGTTCAGCGGGGAGACGCCCGGCGCGACCCTGTCCGGCTTCCTGTCCTATCTGGCCGCCGCCGAGGACGAGGAGCGGGGCCTGGCACCGGGCGAGGTCGAGGTGGTGGAGGGCGCGGTGCAGGTGGTCACCGCGCACGCGGCCAAGGGCCTGGAGTGGGACGTGGTGGCCGTGGCCGGGCTCAGCCGTGGGCTGTGGCCGGGGCCGGTCCGCAACTCCGACCACTGGCTGGGCGGGCTGGGTGTGCTGCCGTTCCCGCTGCGCGGCGACGCCGACGGGCTGCCCGACCTGGCGCTCGACGAGGCGGGTGACCAGCGGGCCGTGGCGCGGGCGGTGACCGACTTCGTCGACGCGTGGCGGGCCCACGACGAGCGGGAGGAGCGCCGGCTGACGTACGTGGCGGTGACCCGCCCGCGCCGACTGCTGCTGTGCTCCGGTTACTGGTGGGGGGAGGGCACCAAGCGACCGCGAGGTCCGTCGGTCTTCCTGCGGGAGGTGTACGACGCCTGCCTCGACGGCGGGCCGGGGCACCTGATCGACGCGTGGGCGCCGGAGCCGACCCCCGACGCGACGAACCCCACGGCCGAGGTCGTGCTCCGCGCGGAGTGGCCGGCCGACCCGCTTGGCGGCCGGCGTCCGGCGTTGGCCGAGGCGGCCGGGTTGGTGCGTCGCCTCATGGCCGACGGTCCGGCGGCGGCACTCCCCGGGCCGGTCGGGCCGGTGCTCGCCGAGCCGGGTGGGCCGGAGGCGGACCCGGAGGTGGCGCGCTGGCAGCGCGAGGCGGACCTGCTGTTGGCGGAGCGCGCCGAGCTGACCCGGCTCTCCGGTGCGGTCGAGGTGGCTCTGCCCGGGGCGCTGAGCGTCACCCAACTTGTCGCGCTACGGCGTGATCCGGCGGCGCTGGCCCGTACGCTGCGTCGCCCGGTGCCGGCCGAGCCCAACCCGTACGCCCGCCGGGGCACCGCCTTCCACGCCTGGCTGGAGCAGCGCTTCGGCGCCGACCGACTGTTGGACCTGGACGAGTTGCCGGGTGCGGCCGACGCCGATGCCGCACCCGACGAGGCGCTCGTCGAGCTTCAGGAGCGGTTCCTGGCCAGTGAGTGGGCCGACCGGTCGCCGCTCGAGGTGGAGGTGCCGTTCGCCACGGTGATCGCTTCAGTGGTGGTGCGGGGTCGGATGGACGCGGTCTTCGCTCGGCCGGGCGGTCGGTTCGACGTGGTCGACTGGAAGACCGGCGCGCAGCCCACCGGGCCGGCTGCCGACGTGGCCGCCGTGCAGCTGGCCGTGTACCGGTTGGCCTGGGCGGAGTTGGCCGGGGTGCCGGTCGACCGGGTCGGCGCGGCGTTCCACTACGTCCGGCACGGGGTGACCGTGCGACCTGCGGACCTGCTGGATGTGACAGGCCTCACGGCCATGATCGCCCAGTTGCCCGAGGATTCTGCCCACCATTGACCTCTGCGGGGAAAACCGTGGTAGGTTGACCGGGTTGCAGTTTTGGTTACCAGAGACTCTGTGTGCGCCTGGCGGGATTGTGGCCCCAGGCGCTCTTTGTTGTGTCCGGAGTTCTCCGGGCGGGGCGACCAGAAGCGACAGGCGATTCGCGCATCCCCGCGCGGAGCGCTCCTCTTCGGGCACGCAACACGTGCGTGTCCGACGTTCCGTCAAGGAGACGAAACACATGGCTATTGGCACCGTGAAGTGGTTCAACGCTGACAAGGGCTTCGGCTTCATCACCCCGGACGGCGGCGGCGCCGACGTTTTCGCTCACTTCTCGGCTATCCAGTCCTCCGGCTACCGGAGCCTGGACGAGAACCAGCGGGTCGAGTTCGAGGTGACCCAGGGCCAGAAGGGCCCGCAGGCGGAGAACATCCGCCCGCTCTGATCTTCGGATCGGTCAGCATTACCTGTCCCGCCCTCCGGGTGTGACGGTGACGGGACCGGCCCGCCCCGCTGTCGCCTGCCTCCGCAGGCGACGGCCTGGTGGCGGGCCGGCCTGTACTCCCTTCGGTTCGTGCTTGTGAGTCCTGGCGGCCTTCTTCCGCCGGTTGACAGCGCCGACTTCGGCGCCCTCCCTCGACACGTGCCGCGTCGAGGAAGGCTTTCGCATGACCACAGTTATTCCTTCTTTCGCTTCTTCCGGTCTGGCACCGGCGCTGCTCACCGCGCTGAACGCGCAGGGCATCACCGAGCCGTTCCCGATCCAGTCGGCGACGCTGCCCGACTCGCTCGCCGGCCGGGACGTGCTGGGCCGTGGTCGTACCGGCTCCGGCAAGACCCTCGCCTTCGGACTTCCGCTGCTGTCCCGCACCGCCGGCCGCAAGGCGCGGCCGGGCCGCCCGCTTGCCCTGGTGCTGGTGCCGACCCGCGAGTTGGCCCAGCAGGTCACCACCGCCCTGGCCCCGTACGCCCGCGCCGTCGGGCTGCGCTGCGCCACCGTCGTCGGCGGGCTGTCGCTGCAACGGCAGGCGGACGCCCTGCGCGCCGGTGCCGAAGTGGTCGTCGCCACCCCCGGCCGGCTGCACGACCTGATCAACCGTGGTGACGCCCGGCTCGACCAGGTCGAGATCACCGTGCTCGACGAGGCCGACCAGATGGCCGACATGGGCTTCCTGCCGCAGGTCACCAAGCTGCTGGAGCAGGTCGCGCCGCAGGGGCAGAGGATGCTCTTCTCGGCGACCCTGGACGGCGGCGTGGACCGGCTGGTCCGCCGCTTCCTGAGCAACCCGGTCACCCACTCGGTGGACCCGGGCACCGCGACGGTCACCGCCATGACCCACCACGTGCTGCACGTCGACGCCGCGGACAAGCCCGACGCGCTGACCCGGATCGCCGCCCGGGAGGGCCGCACCATCCTGTTCATGGGCACCAAGCACCGCGCCGACCGGCTGGCCCGCCAGCTGCTCGCCAAGGGCGTACGCGCGGCCGCGCTGCACGGCGGCAAGTCCCAGCCCCAGCGCACCCGGATCCTGGAGCAGTTCCGCAACGGTCAGGTGACCGCCCTCGTCGCCACCGACGTGGCGGCCCGTGGCATCCACGTGGACGGCCTGGACATGGTGGTCAACGTGGACCCGCCGACGGAGGCGAAGGACTACCTGCACCGGGGTGGCCGTACCGCCCGGGCCGGCGAGTCCGGTTCCGTGGTCACGCTGGTCCTGCCGGAGCAGCGCCGGGACGTGTCCCGGCTGATGGCCACCGCAGGCATCCGGCCCGAGTCGGTCCAGGTGCGCCCGGGTGACGGGGCACTGGCCCGGGTGACCGGTGCCCGCGAGCCGTCCGGTGTGCCGGTGACGATCGTCGCTCCGCCGGCGCCCGCTTCTCGGGCACGTACCTCTGGTGGCGCGTCCACCGAGGGTGGCGCCCGGCCGGCGCACCGCGCGTCGGGTCGGTCCCGCCGTCCGCGTCGCCCTCGTACCGTCTGATCTCCTGCGCGTCGACCGACCCGTTCCGCTTCGGCGGGGCGGGTCGGTTTGCGTCTGCGGGGTGTTCCGGGCCGGTTGGCTGTCCGTGTCGCCCGATCGGTCAGCCGGCTGCGCCGGGCGGCCCTCTCTGCTGAGTCGGTAATCAGCGTCGATGGGGTCGGCTGGCCGACTGCGCCCCGGCCGGTCGTGGTCGAGGCTGACCGTCGGGGGAAGTCGGGCGGGGGGCCCGACTCGGAGGGGGTGACCATGGCGGGCGAAGCCGGCTCGGGCGCACTACGCGAACTGCTCCTGGTGGTCGCGGTAGCGCTCGCCGGGTTGTTGCTCGCCATGGTCGCGGCCTTCACACCCTGGCACGCCACCCCGGCGGGTAACGCTCCCGCCGGTCTGGTGGAGCTGCACAGTCCTGGCGACCCGGGTCTCGGCCCGGCGACCGCACACGTGGGCTGAGCAGCGACCGGCCTACCGGTGCCGGCGGAGGGGCAGGCCCGGTCAGGATCGGTACGAGATGTGGTCGGGCCGGCGGGGCACCGGCCCGACCACATCACCATCGTGTACGTCGCGGCACCACGCACCACGCACCGCGCACCGCGCACCGCGCACCGCGCCGATCTTGCAGTTTCTGTCGCCGCTATGGGCCGGTACGCCCCTTACGCCACGACAGCAAGTGCAAGATCGCGAGGCAGGGTGGGGTGAGCGAGGCAGGGTGGGGTCAGCCGGGGGGTGTGGGGCTGACGGGGGCTTGGGTGAGCAGGTTGGCCAGGGAGGTGCTGTCGACAACCGTGGCGATCGCCCCGTGCACCGCCAGCCACACGTCGGTCAGCCCCGCGGCCACCCCGTGATAGCCGGCCCGCTCGGCCGGCAGACCGCGCACCGTGGTGAGCGAGCCGCCGACCGCGCGCAGCACGTCCCCGACGGTGATCTCGTCGGGCGGGCGGGTCAGCGCGTACCCGCCCTCGGCGCCACGATGGCTGTGCAGCAGACCGGCTCGGCGCAGGTCGAGCAGGATGCCCTGTAGGAAGCTGAGCGGGATGTCCTGCACCTCGGCCAGGCTGGCCGCCTTCACCAACTCGCCGCCGTTGTCGCCGTCGCCGCCACCGGAGGCAGCGGCGACGGCGAGCATCGCCCGGAGCGCATAGTCGCTGCGCGCGGAGACGAACACGTCACTGACCAGCCTGGTCCAGTACGCCCCAGCGCCGCCGGATCGCCTTGTCCGCAGCGCCGAACGCGGTGTCCACGAGGAGCCCGACGACCAGGATGACGATCATGATTGCCATCAGCCGTTCCGCGTCCGAGAAGTCCCTTGCGTAGGTCAGCTGAGCGCCGATCGACGTCCGGGCGGCGATGACCACGAGCAGTTCACCGGCCATCAGACTGCGCCATGCGAAGGCCCAGCCCTGCTTGAGGCCGGCGACGATCGCGGGCAGTGCGGCGGGCGCGATGACGTATCGGTACAGGTTGAGACCTCTGGCACCCAGGTTGCGGCCGGCGCGCTGCAACAGCGGCGGGACGTAGTCGACGCCATGGATGACACCGTTGGCGATGGACGGCGCGGCGCCGAGCACCACCACGAAGAAGATCGCCTGTTCGCTGAGTTCGAACAGCAGGATGGCCAGCGGGAACCAGGCAATCGACGGCATCGTCTGCAGTGCCGTGATCATGGACCCGATGGCGGCCCGGAGCACCTTGGATCGAGAGACGCCGAGGCCGAGCAGCAGCCCGACGGCTACTGCGGCGGCAAAGCCGATCACCGCACGCCGTGCCGTGGTGGCCAGGCCGTCCCAGAGCGCCTGACTCAGGAAGTAGTCGGCGAGGTCGGCAAAGACCGGCCCTGGGCCAGGCAGAGCCCACGGGTCCTTCCACCCGGTCCAGACCACCGCCTGCCAGATCCCGATGGCGATGGCCAGGGCGGCGAGCTTGGGCCAGGTGGCCGCCCAGATCCGGGCGCCCCGGGAGGTCTCCTTGTCCCGGCCGGCGATCTCCAGCGCGTCGAGGCCGGAGATCTCCGCGTCGGTACGCGCCGAACCGGTGAGGGTGTCACTGGCCATGGCGGCCCACCTCCGTACGGAGCCGCTCGGTGACCTCGGCGGCGATGGCGGCGACCTCGGGGGAGTCGATCCGACGAGGGCGCGGGATGTTCACCTCGGTGGAGTAGATGATCCGGCCGGGTCGGCTGGAGAGCAGGATGATCCGGTCGGCCAGCCGGGCCGCCTCGCGGACGTTGTGGGTCACGAAGAGCACCGAGAGGTTCCGCTCGGACCAGATCCGTTCCAGCTCGTCGTGCAGGATGTCCCGGGTCATCGCGTCCAGGGCGCCGAACGGCTCGTCCATCAGCAGCACCGGAGTGTCCAGGGCCAGCGTGCGGGCCAGTGCGACCCGCTGCCGCATGCCGCCGGAGAGTTCGTGGGGACGCTTGCGGCCGAAGTCGGCCAGGTGCACCGTCCGCAGCAACTCGGCCACCCGCTCGCGGCGTTGGGCCCGGGGGAGTCGGCGCAGCTTGAGGGGCACCTCGACGTTGGCGTCGACGGTCAGCCACGGGAAGAGCGCCGGCTCCTGGAACATCAGGCCCGGGTTGGCATCGCCGGCCAGGGTGATCTGCCCGCCGCTGACCCGGTCCAGCCCGGCCACCAGGTTGAGCAGCGTGCTCTTGCCGCAGCCGGAGGCGCCGACCAGACAGACGAACTCGCCGGGCGCGACGTCCAGCGACACGCCGTCCAGGGCCAGGACGGCGTTCGCCCCGCGCCCGTACACCTTTGTCACGCCGGAGAGCGCGACCGCGGTGGTCGCGCTCTCCGGCGTCGTCGTGGTCGACGTCATGGCTGGACGACCTCGGGCTTGCCGGCGGCCTTCAGCGCGTTGTTCAGGTACTTCAGGTCGTACAGGCCCTTGAGGTCGACCGGCTCGGTCAGGTCGACGTCGACGGCGTGGTCGAGCCCGGCCTTGAGCGAGGACGGGATCGGGTCGTTGGTGAACTCCAACGTCGGCCACGCCTGCTTGATCAGCTTGAGGTCCAGCGGCTTTCCGGTGATCTTGCCGATCGCGTCCGAGATGGCCTGCTGCGCCTCGTCCGGCTTGGTGTTGACGAACTCGTTTGCGGCCACCTGGCCGTCGACGAGCTTCTGCACCACGTCCGGGTGGGCCTTGAGGAACTTCGTGCTGACCAGCAGGTTGGTGATCACGAACTTCTTGTCCGGCCAGAGGTCGCGCTCGTCGACGAGGACCTTGCCGCCGGCGTTGATCAGGCGGGAGACGAACGGCTCGGGCACCCAGGCGCCGTCGATCGCGCCGCTGTTGAACGTCTCGATCGTCTGGGCGTTCTCCTGCGGGACGATCTTGACATCACCGCCACCCTCCTTGGTGGTGGTGAGGCCCTGCTGCTTGAGCCAGTAACGGATCGCCACGTCCTGGGTGTTGCCCAGCTGCGGGGTGGCGATCTTCTTGCCCTTCAGGTCCTGCGCACCGGTGATGCCGGGCTTGACCACGAGCGCCACACCGCCGGAGGCCGCGCCGGAGACGACTCGGACGGCCTCGCCCTTGGACTTGGAGAAGGCGTTCACGGTCGGGTTCGGACCGATGTAGGTGGCGTCAAGCGCACCGGAGAAGACCGCCTCGATGGCGGCCGGGCCCGCGTTGAAGGTCTTCGGGTCGAGCTTGACGTTGGTGCCGAGCTTCTCCGCGAAGATGCCCTTCTCCACGCCGACCACCGCCGGCGCGTGGGTGATGTTGGGGAAGTAGCCGAGGCGCAGCGTGACCGGGCCGGAGCTGCCGCCCGCGCCGTCGCTGTCGTCGCCGCACGCGGCGGTGCTGCCCAGGGTCGCCGCGCCGACCACGGCGAGGGTGGCCAGGGTGACCATCCGGCGCAGGAGGAGCCGTCTCATCGTCCATCCAATCCGCAGTATTCCTACTTAGTTGGTAGGAAGAGTGGGCCAGGCTGCGGTCAGCGTCAAGGCCCATCCACATTGCGGGATGGCGCGTCTCAGTTATGTCGGTATTTCCTACTAGCTTGCTAGGGTAATCGGCGTTCGGTCACCGGCAGAGAGGCGACTTCGCGATGACCTTCCACTGGTTCCTGCCCACCTCCGGCGACGGTGACCAGGTCGGTGCCGCCACGGTCACCGCCGGGGCCGCGAGGCACGACCGCGTCGCGACGGTGGCCTACCTGGCCGAGGTTGGCCGGGCCGCCGAGACGAACGGGTTCGCCGCGGTTCTCACGCCGGTGGGCGCCGGCTGCCCCGACCCGTGGATCGTCTGCGCGGCGGTCGCCCAGCACACCGAGCGGCTCGGCATGCTCGTCGCGGTCCGGGCCGGTTTCGCCCTGCCCACACTGATCGCCCAGCAGGCCGAGGCGTTCCAGGCCATCTCGGGTGGCCGGCTGTCGCTCAACATCGTGACCGGGGGCGACCCGGCCGAGCAGCGGGCGTACGGCGACTTTCTCGGGCACGACGACCGCTACGCGCGCACCGGCGAGTTCGTCGAGGTGCTGCGCCGCGCCTGGGCCGGCCGACCGTTCGACTACGCCGGCGCGCACTACCGGGTCGACGGTGGGGGCCTGTCCACCCCGCTCGCCGCACCGCCGCCGGTCTACTTCGGCGGTGCGTCCCCGGCCGCCGAGATGGTGGCCGCCCGACAGGCCGACGTGTACCTGATGTGGGGCGAACCGCCGACGTCGATCGCGGCCCGGGTCACCCGGGTCCGGGCGCTCGCCGCCGAACAGGGCCGCACCCTGCGCACCGGCCTGCGGCTGCACGTCATCGCCCGGCCGACGAGCGCCGAGGCGTGGGCGGAGGCAGACCGGCTGCTGGCCGGGATGAGCCCGCAGCGGATCGCCGCCGCCCAGGCCCGGTTCCGCCGGATGGACTCCGTGGGCCAGGCCCGGATGGCCGCGCTGAACGCCGGCCGCACCGACGGCCTCACCGTCGCACCGAACCTCTGGGCCGGCGTCGGCCTGGTCCGCGAGGGCGCCGGCACCGCGCTGGTGGGCAGCTACGCCGAGGTCGCGAGCCGGATCGACGAGTACGCCGCGCTCGGCGTCGACGAGTTCATCCTCTCCGGCTGGCCGCACCGCGAGGAGGCCGAGCGGGTCGGCGCCGAGGTGCTGCCCCTGGTGACCGCCCCGGTCGCGGCGGCTCCGGGAAGGTCGCGGGTGGCGGCGGTGTCGACGCGCTAGGGTCGACTCCGTGGCGGCGCGGAGATCCAGAATTCCAGCGACGAAGTATCCGGTCGAGCGGTTCACCCTCGACAACGGCCTGCGGGTGGTGCTCACCCCCGACCGCAGTGCCCCGGTGATCGGGGTGGCGGTGGTCTACGACGTCGGCATCCGTTCGGAGCCGGAGGGGCGCACCGGCTTCGCCCACCTCTTCGAGCACCTGATGTTCCAGGGCTCGGAGAACCTGGAGAAGCTGGCCCACTTCCGGCACGTGCAGGGCGCGGGCGGCACCTTCAACGGCTCCACCCACCTGGACTACACCGACTACTTCGAGACGCTGCCGAGCAACGCGTTGGAACGCGCGCTGTTCCTGGAGGCGGACCGGATGCGCGGCCCCCGGCTGACCGAGGAGAACCTGCGCAACCAGGTCGACGTGGTCAAGGAGGAGATCCGGGTCAACGTCCTCAACCGGCCGTACGGCGGCTTCCCCTGGCTGACCCTGCCGCCGGTCATGTTCGACACCTTCCCGAACGCCCACGACGGCTACGGCTCCTTCGACGACCTGGAGTCGGCGACCGTCGCCGACGCCGCGGACTTCTTCCGCCGCTACTACGCAAGCGGCAACGCCGTGCTGGCCGTCAGCGGGGACATCGACGTGGCCGAGGCGACAGAGCTGGTCAACCGGCACTTCGGCGACGTGCCGGCCCGGCCGGCGCCGCAACGGCCCGACTTCACCGAGCCCGACCTGACCACCGAGCGCCGCACCTCGTACACCGACGCCCTGGCGCCGCTGCCGGCGGTGGCCGGTGCCTGGCGCGTGCCCGACCCGGTCACCGACTTCGCCGGCTACCTGCCGTACGTGGTGCTGGCCGAGGTGCTCACCGACGGCGACGCGTCGCGGCTTGTCGAGCGGCTGGTGCAGCGCGACCGCACGGTGACCAGCCTGGGCGGATACCTCGGCTTCATGGGCGACCCGTTCGACGTCCGCGATCCCACCGCACTGCTGTTGCAGGCGCACCTGCCACCCGGCGGCGACGTGGACAAGGTGCTGCGCACCATCGACGAGGAACTGGACCGGCTGGCCACCGACGGGCTGACCGACGGCGAACTGGCCCGCACCCAGGCCCGCATGGCGACGCACCTGCTGCGCGACACCGACGCGGTGCTCGGCCGGGCGTTGCGGATGGCCGTGCTGGAGCAGCAACGCGGCGAACCGGGTCTGCTCAACGAGCTGCCCCGGCTGGTCGGCGAGGTCACCGAGGAGCAGGTCCGGGCCGCTGCGGCCACCCTGCGCCCCGAGCGGCGCGCCGCCATCGAGGTCATTGCCGGAGGTGCCAGGTGAGCGCGAGGAGTGAGCCGGTTTTGCGAGCCCCGCAGTCGCGAACGAAGGTGGCCCAGTGAGTATCGCTACCGCTCCTGTCGGGCCGCGTACGCTGCCGCCGCTCGGTCCGAACCGCAAACTCAAGGTGCCCAAGCAGGCCGAACGCACCCTGCGCAACGGTCTCACCGTGATCGCCGTACGCCGGCCCGCCGTACCCCTCGTCGAGCTGCGGCTCTGGGTGCCGTTCGGCCGGGTGCACCTGGCCCGTGGCGCGATGCTCTCGCAGACCATGCTCTCCGGCACCGGGTCGATGACAAGCGTGCAGATCGCCGCCGAGCTGCAGAAGGTGGGCGGCGGGCTCTCCGCGGGCGTCGACCCGGACCGGTTGATGCTCTCCGGCGCCGGCCTGGTCACCGGTCTGGACCGGATGCTGGAGCTGCTGGCCGAGGTGCTGACCGGAGCCAGCTACCCCGGCGACGAGGTGGCCACCGAACGGGACCGGCTCGTCGACCGGATCCAGGTGGCGCAGAGCCAACCCGCGCACCTGGCCCGGGAGGCGCTGCTGAAGCGGATCTACGGCCGGCACCCGTACGCCACGCAGACCCCGGAGCCCGATCAGATCCGAGCCGTCCGACCTGCGGCGCTGCGTACCCTGCACGCGGAGCGGGTCCATCCGACCGGCGCGCAGTTGGTGCTCGTCGGTGACGTACAGCCGGAGAAGGCCCTGGACGCGGCCGAGCGGGCGCTCGGCGGCTGGTCCGGTGCGGGGCGGGTGGCCGAGCTGCCGGCGACCCCGCCGCTGGAGCCGGGGCCGTTGCTGCTTGTCGACCGGCCCGGCGCGGTGCAGTCCTCGCTGCGGATCGCGCTGCCGGCGGTGTCGCGCACCGACGCCGACCACGCACCGCTGCAACTTGCCAACCTGATCTTCGGTGGCTACTTCTCCTCCCGCTGGGTGGAGAACATTCGCGAGGACAAGGGCTACACCTACGGCCCGCACTCGGTGATCGAGCACTCCGTCGCCGGGTCGGTGCTCGTCGCCGCCGCCGACGTGGCAACCGAGGTCACTGGTCCGGCGCTGCTGGAGACGACGTACGAGCTGGGTCGGTTGGCGTCGCTGCCACCGAAGCCCGAGGAGTTGGAGCAGGCCCGGCAGTACGCCCTCGGCACCCTCCAGCTCGGCATGTCCACCCAGGCTGGTCTGGCCGCGTTGACGAGCGCGTACGCGGGCAACGGTCTGCGCCTGGACTTCCTGGCCGAGTACGCGGCGAGGCTGGCGAAGGCCAGCATCGACGACGTCGCGCAGGCGGCGGCCCGGTACCTGGCGCCGGCGCGGGCGGCGGTCGTGGTGCTCGGCGACGCGGAGCGGGTCACCCCGGGGCTGGCCGCGCTGACCACGGTTCGGGCGTGAGCGGGGAGGCGGCACCGCCGTTGGCGCGGTCCACGCTGGATCGGGCGGCGCACCGGCGGGGAGACTCGCAGTGGTTGACCGAGGCGTGGCTGCGCGCCCGGGTGCTGCTGCTCGACTCCGCCGACGAGGGTCGGACGCTGGCCCGCACGGAGACGTCGCCTCCGACGCTTGTGCTGTTCGGGGCGGGCGACGTGCCCGCCGGGTCCGAGTCGACGGCGATGTTCCTGGGTGTCGAGCCGGACGGGGTGCCGGTCTTCGCCGTCGACGCGCCGCTGCCGGTGATCCCGGGTACCCGGGCGGTCCACCTCCGGGAGGTGGGTCACCTCCTCGCCGACCGGGAGGCCGGCATCTTCACCACCGCGTTGGCGCTTGCCAACTGGCACACCCGGCACGGTTACTCGACGAGCACCGGTGCGCCGACCGCGATGGACGAGGCCGGCTGGTCCCGGGTGGACCGCAATGGTGGGCGGATCTGGCCGCGCACCGACCCGGCGATGATCGTGCTCGTCCACGATGGCGTGGACGGCCCGGACGGCCGCTGCCTGCTCGGCAACAACGCCGGCTGGCAGGGCACCCCGGACGGTCGGCGCTACTCCTGCCTGGCCGGCTACGTGGAGCCGGGCGAGTCGGCGGAGGCGGCCGTGCTGCGCGAGGTCCGCGAGGAGGTGGGCATCGGGGTCGAGCGGATCGGGTACGTGGGCAGCCAGGCCTGGCCGTTCCCCGGCTCGCTGATGTTGGGCTTCCTGGCCACCGCGAACCCGACCGAGCCGGTGCGGGTCGATCCGTCCGAGATCGCGTACGCCAGGTGGTTCTCCCGCCGGGAGATCGGCGCTGCCCTGGCCGGGCAGACGGTGGACGTGGGCGACGGCACCCGGTTGATCCTGCCGCCTCCGTCGTCGATCGCGCTGTTCCTCATTCACCGCTGGCTGGACGGCTGGGTGGACGCCGACCGCTGAGCACGGTCCCGACCCGTGGCCGCCGTTGCCGCGGCGGTCACGGGCCGGGAACACGGGCCGTCGTGGTCGGTGGGTGCGAAACGCGGCGGGGGAGCCGGCCGACCACGACGGACGACCTGTGGAATCAGGTGCCGGCGCGGCCCGGTTTGTGGCGGAAGGCAGGCCGCGGCTCGATCAGCGGGACGACCTTGACCCGTTGCTTGCCGGCGCGGACCGCGCCGACGGTGGCCAGGGCGCGGGCCAGCAGCAGCGCGGCGTCCCGGTCTTCGGCGTGCACGGTCTGCCGGCGCGGCTCGGGCGTGGTCGTCTCGTCGCGAAGTCGATGGCCGTCCGCCCAGGCGGCGGCGATGTCCCCGTCGGCGACGGCGCGGATGTCGGTGCGAACGATCAGGAACCGCATGAGGGTCTCCGGATGAACCGCGACGGATGAGCCAGTGTGGAAGTTCCACGTTCTCGAGGCCATGTTACGCCCCGTGTTCGTCCCAGCAACTGAAACGCGCCTATCGGTTTCGAGCCTCGTCCGATCGGCGGATGGCCGTTCAGCAGGGCCGACGGCTTGCACGGCGACGGGGCCGCCGGCAGTGCGCCGACGGCCCCGTACCAGTGACCGAATCAGTTCAGATCGAACTGGCCCTTCTTCGCTCCGGTGATGAAACCGAGCCACCCGGCGCGGTTGAACAGCAGCACGGGACCGCCCCGGTCCTTGCTGTCGCGCAGGGCGACCGCCGACGGGCCGGTGGCGAGCGGAGCGACCTCCACGCAGTTGGAGGTCTGGCTGCGGGTGCTGGTACGCCACGGGGCGTCCGCCAACGAGTGGGCGGAGACGGACGGCGTGTTGCGGATGTCGTTCATGGTTCTGCTCCTGATGTGCAGCGATCCGATGGGTCGAGTGGTGCTGCACGTCCTGACGGAGGGTCCCCCGTGGATCACCGGTCCGTCAGTCGCCCCGACTCCCGGCGGCGTTGGGTCGGCGCCGTTGCCGGCCCGAACGCCACTGTGGATGGGGGCGTCGCCTCGGTCAGCCGTCCCGTCGCCTCGATCAGCCAGGAGAGGGTGTCCGAGGCGCTAAGTGCCGCCGTGCATAGCCACTCGAACACCACTTTATAGCGATTTAGTGTGATTGACTCGGTCGACATGACGTCGGTGAACCCACCTTCGATGGCCAATGTCTCCGGATCGAGGGGATCGGCGAACCGATAGACGGAGAAGGCGGTCGGCGGAAGGTACCAATTTCCGACCTGTGTGTCCCGAAGCAACACGTGCAGGGCCACGTTCGGTAACAAAGCCAACTCGCAGAGTTGAAGTAGCTGCTCGTGCAGCACCTCCGGCGGCCCGGCCCGTCGGCCGAGAGCTGCCTCCTCCAACACCGCGGTGTAGCGGGGAGCGTGCGGCTCACGGGTCAGCAGCGACTGGCGGGCCAACCGCGCCTGCACCTCGGTCTCCGGCTCGTCGCCGGGCTCCGGCTCGCCCGCGCCCGCGTTGACCTGCCGGGCCGACATGATCCGGAGCTCGGCGTACCCGGGGGTCTGCAACAGACCCGGCACCAGCACCGGGTTGTACTCGGAGATCTCCGCGCAGCCGGCCTCCAACTCGGCCCAACCGCGCTGTTGCTGTGTCATCACCGGGAAGTTCTTCAACCAGCCGCGCATGTCGCCGGCCTCGTTGGTGATGCCCAGCAACTCGTCGTGCAACGCCTGGTCGGCGCCGTAGAGGTCGAGCAGGTCGCCGACGTCCTGCGGGTCGGGTCGGCTGCGACCGTTCTCCAGGCGGGACAGCTTGGACGCGGAGGCCCAACCGATACGCTCGATGACCTGATCGCCGGTGAGGCCCGCGGCCTCGCGCAGGCGGCGCAGCTCGATGCCCAACCGGCGACGACGCAGGATCGGGCTGGGTGCGGCAGGAGGCACAGTGTCCTCTTTCCCGTCGACCGCCGCAGACGCGACGGTAACTGTATGAAATTCGCCCCCCACGGTCAGTATGGACGGCGCGACCAGCGTCGGAGGTTCCGGCGAGGGCGTGTCTTGCGAAAATCGGACCACGGGAATGCCGGATGACGACGGACCCGCGGTCGCGGCCCGTCGACCTCGCCCATCTGGGCACGCCATCCGGAGGGACCCATGCGCACGATCCTGCGCCGACCCGACTTCCGCCTGCTCTTCGGCGGCCTGCTGGCCAGCATGACCGCCGAGTCGATCCTGCTGCTCGCACTCGCCATCTGGGTCAAGGATCTGACCGGCTCCAACGGGTTGGCCGGCGCCACCATCTTCGCCGTCATCGCGCCGATGACCCTGGCACCGCTCGTCGGCTGGTTCGTCGACCGCCACCCGCGCCGGCCGTTCTTCGTGGCCGCGAACGTGGTGACCGCGGCGCTGCTCGCCCCGCTGTTCACCGTCCGCGACGCGGGCGACGTCTGGATCGTCTATCTGGTCGCCGCCCTGTACGGACTCTCGTCGATCACGCTCGGCGCGGCGCTCAGCGGGCTCATCCGCGAGTTGGTGCCGGTCGAGCTGCTGGCCGAGGCGAACGGCGTGCTGCAGACCGTACGCCAGGGGATCCGACTTGTCGGCCCGCTCGTGGGCGCGGCGCTCTACGCGGCGCTCGGCGGATGGGTGCTGGCCGGCATCGGCATGGTCGGATTTCTGACCGCGGCGGCGGTGGTGACCGCGCTTCCCACCCCGCGACACCTGCCGCCGGCGGTACGGCTGCGGTGGCCGGCCGAGCTGGGCGCCGGCGTGCGGCACCTGGCCGGCGAGCCGGCCCTGCGGCGGGCTCTGCTCGGCTACGGGCTCGGGTCACTGGTGATGGGCTTCAGCGAGTCGCTCATCTTCGCCTACGTCGACCAGGGGCTGAACCGGGATGCCGCGTTCGTGGGCGTGCTTGTCACGGTGCAGGGCGTGGGCGGGTTGCTCGGTGGGCTGTGCTCGGCGACGCTTGTCCGCCGGCTCGGAGAGGTCGGCACGCTGGCCGCCGGTGTCGCCTTCTTCTCGCCGGCTGCGCTCGCGCTCGCGTACCCCGACCTGCGCCTCGGGTTCGCGGCGGTGCTGCTGGCCGGGGTCTCGCTCCCGCTGACCATGGTGGGGCTGCACACGCTGATCCAACGTCGGACCCCGCCCGCGCTTGTCGGCCGGGTAGCCGCAGCCACCCAGGCGGTGATCAGCGGGCCGCAGGCGTTCTCCATCGGCGCGGGCGCCCTGCTGGTCGGCCTCCTGGACTACCGGCTGCTGTTCGTGCTTGTCGGGCTGGCCACCCTCGCCGCCGGGAGCTACCTGTGGCGGGGCCGGCACCTGAGCGCACCGACTGCGGTCCGCCCGCCGACACCACCCACCCGCCCGACGCTCCCGACACCCCGCCGACCCGCCGAGGACGCCGACCGACGCGGGCGTTCGGCAGCCACCGACAGTCGCCACCGGGACCCGTACCCGCACACGACGAGCGGCCGCCCCGGATGGGGCGGCCGCTCGCCGAGGATGAACCGACAGATCAGGCGTTGAGCGTCTCCAGGTGCTGCTTGACCTGGGTGATCGAGGGATTCGTCAGGGCGCTGCCGTCGGCGAAGCGCAGCGTCGGCACCGTCTGGTTGCCACCGTTGACGCTCATCACGAACTCCGCAGCCTTCGGGTCCTGCTCGATGTCGACCACCTCGTACCCGATGCCCTCCCGGTCGAGCTGCGACTTCAGCCGGTGGCAGTAGCCGCACCAGGGGGTGGAATACATCGTCAGCATGGTCGGATCCTCCAACTCCTCCGGCCGCGGCTTGCGGATCAAGCCGAGGCTGTTCGCTGCAACGCTGGGAGGAGCTGAGATGATTCCTGGTTGTGGTGGTTCACTCAGCGTCGGAACAGGTGCTCGCCGGGCTGGACCCGGAGCAGCGCTCCGCCGTGACCGCCCCCGCCGGGCCGGTCTGCATCCTGGCGGGCGCCGGCACCGGCAAGACCCGAGCGATCACCTCCCGAATCGCCCACCGGGCGCTCTCCGGGGAGATCTCCCCCCGGCACGTGCTCGCGGTCACCTTCACCGCCCGCGCCGCCGCCGAGATGCGACACCGTCTCACTCTGCTCGGGGCTCACGGCGTCCAGGCGCGGACCTTCCACGCGGCCGCGCTGCGGCAGGTGCGGTACTTCGCGCCCCGGCTGCTTGCCGGCCGGGCCATGCCCGAACTGCTGGACAGCAAGGTACGACTGGTCACCCTCGCCGCAGCCCGGGTCGGCCTGCGTGCCGACCGGGCCGCCGCACGGGACCTGGCCGGCGAGATCGAGTGGGCGAAGTCGTCGCTTGTCGAACCGACGGAGTACGTGGTGGCCGCGGCGCGGGCGCTGCGCGACACACCGCACGAGCCGACGAAGGTGGCCGACGTGTTCACCGCGTACGAGCAGCTCAAGCGCGCGAACGGCGTGATCGACTTCGAGGACATGCTGCGCGCCGCGGTGTGGGGCATCGAGGAGCACCCGGACGTCGGCGAGCAGGTGCGTGGTCAGTACCGGCACTTCGTGGTCGACGAGTACCAGGACGTCAACCCCCTCCAGCAGCGGCTGCTGGACGCCTGGCTGGGCGGTCGGGACGACCTGACCGTGGTCGGGGACGCCAGCCAGACGATCTACTCGTTCACCGGGGCGACCTCCGCGTACCTCGTCGACTTCCCCCGCCGGCACCGCCGCGCCACAGTGGTCCGGCTGGTCCGCGACTACCGCTCCACCCCGCAGGTGGTCGGGCTTGCCAACGCGGTGATCTCGCAGGCCCGGGGCACCGAGGCGCGCCTGCGGCTGGAGTTGAGCGGCCAGCGCCCACCCGGCCCCGAGCCGGACCTGCGGATCTTCACGGACGAGCCGGCCGAGGCGAACGCGGTGGCCGCGCGCTGCCGGTCGCTCATCGACGCGGGCACGCCGGCGAAGGAGATCGCCGTGCTGTTCCGGGTCAACGCGCAGTCCGAGGCGTACGAGAAGGCGCTCACCGAGGCCGCGGTGCCGTACGTCGTGCAGGGCGCGGAGCGGTTCTTCGAACGGGCCGAGGTGCGCCAGGCGATGGTCGCGCTGCGGGCCGCCACCCGCTCCATCCCCGGCGAGACACCGTTGCCGGCCGCCGTCGTCGAAGCGCTCACCGCCGTCGGCTGGGCCCCGGACGCACCCCCGGCCGGTGGTGCCGCCCGCGAGCGGTGGGAGGCGCTGTCCGCGCTGGTCCAGCTCGCCGAGGAGTACGCGGCCACCCCCGAGGTCGTGCCGATCGGCGAGGCCGCCTCGGTGGAACGCCCCGTCACCCTCGCCGACTTCACCGAGGAGTTGGCGCGCCGGGCCGCCCAACAGCATGTGCCGACGGTGGACGGCGTGACGCTGGCGTCCCTGCACTCGGCCAAGGGGTTGGAGTGGGACGCCGTCTTCCTTGTCGGCCTCGCCGAGGGCACCCTGCCCACCACGTACGCCAAGACCGTCGAGCAGGTCGAGGAGGAGCGCCGGCTGCTCTACGTCGGCATCACCCGCGCCCGGGAGTGGCTCTGGCTGTCGTACGCCGCGGCGCGCTCGCCGGGCGGACGGGCCCGGCGGCCGTCGCGGTTCCTGCCCCAACTGGACCGCTCCGGAGGCACCGAACGGGCGACCGGCGGCACCGGTCCGGCCCGCCGGCCCGAGCGGCGGCGAACCCAGATCGTCTCCTGCCGGATCTGCGGCGCGACCCTGCTCGCCGGCCCGGACCGCAAACTCGGTCGCTGCCCCACCTGCCCGTCCGACATCGACGATGAGCTGCACGAACGGCTGCGCGAGTGGCGGCAGCGGGTGGCCGGTGCGCAGAAGGTCCCGGCGTACGTGGTCTTCACCGACGCGACGCTCGTCGCGCTGGCCGAGCGGCGGCCGGCCCGGTCGGAGGAGTTGATCGCCATCGCCGGCATCGGCCCTCGCAAGCTGGGCCTCTACGGCGAGTCCGTGCTGGCCCTCGTGGCTGGTGCCGGGGTGGACGATGTCTGCCCGGAGAAAACTTTCGAAATCTCGTCGTAAATTCGTTTGCCCTCGCCCCGGCGCGAGGAATAGCCTCAGGACACACCACGCGAGCGGCGCCATTCCGGCTGCTCACGGGGTCGGTCCAGTCGATTCGAGGAACGTTGAGGGAGGTGGCACCCGTGAAGATCTTCACCTATGAGCGTCTGGCGGCGACGCCGTCTGTCCACGCTCCGCTGTCGGCTGTCCGGGTGGCCCTCACGGCTGCACGACCGTCGGTTCCGCAGGTGCACCAGGTTCAGGCCGAGCTGACCCTGACCGTCGCGCCCGCTGGAGTCGAAGGGACCAGTGGCTTCACGGGCAATGGCATCCGGGTCGCCAAGAAGCGCATGGATGTCCGCGGCGTTCCACCTCGAGGTAAACCGGTCTGACCATCAGACTCCGGCTCACCTCGAGGCCGCGGAACCCGCTTACCGGGATCCGCGGCCTCAGTTTTTTGCCCCGCCGTAAGTACGTCGGAATGCGATCCACGAGATCGAAGTGAGAGAGAGGTGACCGGGAGATGAGTCTGGCGTTGGCCCCCCTCGACATGAGCGTCGAGCTGGAGGCGAACCTGCCCTGCCGGAAGTTCGACCCCGACCTGTGGTTCTCCGACTCGCCCACCGAGCTCGAGCTGGCCAAGTCGCTCTGCGGGGACTGCCCGCTGCGCGTCGAGTGCCTGGCCGGAGCCGTTGAGCGAGCGGAGCCCTGGGGCGTCTGGGGCGGCGAGATCTTCGAGCGTGGCGCGGTTCTCCCGCGTAAGCGGCCCCGTGGCCGCCCGCGTAAGGAGGACGTCGCCCGTGACGCCGAGCTTCGGGTCGAGGCCGAGGCGCGTCTGGCAGCCAGTGGGCTGTCCGAGGTGCGTGGCGCGGTCCGGCTGGCAGCCTGACATGTTCCCGACCCGTTCCAACGACGCCGGTGTCACACCGGCAGTGAGTGAGAAGACGATGTTGAACATTCCGAGTGGAGCCTTCGAGATGCAACTACTCCACGAAGCGTTGACCCGGGCTCGAATGCGCCGGCCTCAGGCCGGTCGTACCACCACGAGCACTGAGGCAACCCGATCCGCCCGTACCGTCGCCATGACCGGCCGCAGCCAGGCGGCCCGCGACCTGGGCGTTCTCTAGTACCAACCCACGCAGAAGGGCGGGTGCCGACCGGCACCCGCCCTTCCCCATGTCGTCAGGCGCTCAGGCCCCGGCGTGGTCGGCGCCTGAGCTTGGGTGTGGTCAGGCGACCGGGGCGAAGCCGGGTAGCCAGCGCTCCAGGATGCTCCGGTAGGGGGCCTTCGCCTCCAACTGGCAGAGCACCCCGATCGACCCGAGCGTGACCCGGTGGATCAGCAGGTACGACGGTGGCAGGTTGAGCTGCCTGCTCAGCTGGTACGTGGGGGAGCGGGGGCTGGCCAGTCGACCAGGCTCGGCCCGGAGCCAGGCCCTGGTGAACCGGAAGCCGTCCGCCGCGATGGGCTCCAACATGGGGCGGATGAAGTCGAGCACCCCCTCGGCGTCGATCTCCTCGGCCGAGCCGATGAACCCCTCCGACCGCAGCCCCGCCACGACCTCGTCGGCATCACCGCGCAGGGCCATCGCGGCGATACGACCGATCGGCTCCGGGGTGCCCTCCGGCATCCGGGCCACCGCACCGAAGTCGATCACCCCGAGCCGTCCGTCGGGCAACAGCCGGAAGTTTCCCGGGTGCGGGTCGGCGTGCAGCAGCCCAGCTCGCTGTGGCGCGGAGAGATGCAGGGTCGCCATCAACCGGCCCGCCTCGTCCCGCTCCTCCTCGGTGCCCTCGCGGATGATGTCGGCAAGCGGAGTGCCCGTCACCCACTCGGTGACCAGCACCCGGGGGGCGGCGTTGACCACCTCCGGGATGTAGATCTCCGGGTCGTCGGCGTACGCGGCGGCGAAGGCGCGCTGCGACTCGGCCTCCAGCTCGTAGTCCAACTCCTCGGTGATCCGCTCACGCAGCTCGGTGAGGAGCGGCTTGACGTCCAGACCGGGCTGGATGGCTCGGAACATCCCGCCGAGTCGGGAGAGTTGCTTGAGGTCGGCGAGCAGGGCGTCGCCGGCCCCCGGATACTGGATCTTGACTGCCACGTCGCGGCCGTTCGGAGCCCCCGACTCGTCGAACCCCGGCTCGCGCCAGCGCGCCCGGTGCACCTGGCCGATGCTCGCGGCGGCGGCCGGGACGTCGTTGAACTCGACGAACAGGTCCCGCCAGTCGGGGCCGAGCTGCTCGGCCAGCACCTTGTGCACGCTCGCGGCCGGCAGCGGCGGCGCCGCCTCCTGCAACTTCGTCAACGCCTGTCGGTAGGGCGCGGCGATCTCCTCCGGCAACGCCGCCTCGAAGACCGACAGCGCCTGGCCGAACTTCATCGCACCGCCCTTGAGCTGGCCCAACACGCTGAACAGCTGCTCGGCGGTGCGCTGCTGGATCTCCGCGGAGATCACGTCGGAGGCGAGCCCGGTGACGCGCTTTCCCATGCCGAGAACGGTCCGGCCGGCGAAGCCGAGCGGCAGGGCGGCGAGCTTGGCGGTGCGGGACACGGCGCGGCGCGGGATGTCGGTCACCCGGTCATTGTTACCGACCGGAGGGCCTCGCTGCTGCTGTGCGGCTGGGCTGGTGCGGACACTCGCCCCCGCGAGCACCCACAGGCCGGGTGCGGCGGCCAACCCCGACGACGGAAACGACCGGCACCGGTGACCTCGATGGCCCCGCCCAGCGTCTCCGGCTGGCCCCCGTCGAGCTGCGTCAGCGCCTCGGCCAGCGCGTACCCACAGGCGACGAGCACCATGCCGGTCGTGCCGGCGGCCACCGGGTCGGCGGCGGCGAGTTGAGCGGCGAGCCGCGGCCAGTCCGGGTCGCGATCGGCCCGGTGCAGCTCGACGCAGTGCAGGCAGGGCCCGGCGGGCGGGCGGACCAACGGCCCGATCACCGGTACGCCCTCGCGCAGCGTGACCAGTAGGTGGGGCTGCCGGCGTTGGGCGAGGCCGGCGGCGAGCAGCGCGGGAGGCCGGTCCGTGCCGAGCTGGATCACCAGATCGGTCCGCCCGGCGCGACTCGGGTGGGTGCCGGTGCCCGGTGCGACGCGGTCGACCGCGGCCCGTACCGCAGGTGCCAGCGGGCGACCCAGCTCGGTGGCCGGGATGCCTGTGCCGATCAGGTCGACGGGGCGTACCGGGCCGGTGAGCTGCGGGATCACCTGCCCCACGCCGGACTGGGCCAACGCCACCGTGAGTGGCCCACCGAGCGCCCCGGCGCCGCTGAGCAGGACGCGGGCCGCCCGTCGCCGTCGCAGGACCTGCGCCGGTGTGCCGGGCAGTCGGGCGGCGGCCAGGGCCAGCGCGCCAGCCTCCGCCGCGAGCCGGGCACGGACCGGGCCGGTCAGGTCGCGGGGGAGCAGGCTGTGCGCGGGCACCAACAGCCCGGCGGCCCGCAGGCTGTCGATCAGGGTACGTGCGTCGTCGGCGCTGACCTGGGCGGCTGCCGCCTCGGCCAGCACGGCGCGCTCGCTACGGGTGCCGTCGAGCAGGTCGAGCAGGTGCGCGGCGCGGGGGTTGGCCAACTCCAGCAGGGCGGCCGGCCCGGGGCCGACGCCGAGTTGGAGGGTGTGCCGGTCCCGCCAGAGCCGGTTGAGACCGGGCAGCAGCGTAGGGCGGGGCAGTGCGGTGCGGCTCATGGTCACCAATCGTGACCACGTCTTCGCTTTCGGTCGATCGTTGTCCACAGGTGGCCAGGCCGCTGTCCAGCGCTATCCACAGGATCTGGCGAGTTTTCCACAGGCTGCCGTCCGTGTTGTCGCTCACCCGACAGGTCGTCGATGCTCAAGTCGGCAACGGGGGCGGGGTGGCCACCGGCCACCCCGAACGGGTG
>NZ_JBSGIV010000083.1:0-24856 GCF_053605225.1 Micromonospora sp. NPDC003944 | reverse complement strand
GCTCGGGCAGGACCCGAGCGGCGCGCGGCCGAGGCCGCTACCTTCCTGGGCGCTGCCCGAGGCTCGACACCACAGCTCGCTCCAGCACCGCAGTCGTGCCCAGCACCGTCCCAGCCGGTCCGTCGGCGGTGTCCGCCACGAGATAACTGCGCTCACCGAGGTATTGGTACGTCCGCTCATCGAAAATCCACTCTTTGCGCCGACTCTGCTCGGTGTACGCCACAGCCACCCCTCGCCGCCCGGCGGCGTCGGAGACCCCGCGGACCATCTCGACCCCCGGAATCTTCGCCGCGGCCTGATAGAGCGCGGCTGTGGTCTGTGGCGGTGCCAGCGACTCGCGCAGAATGTCGCCGATCGCGGTGAAAGCCGCGCCGTCGCGGCTGTTGCCTTTGCCGCGCTCGTCGCGCTCCCGGTAGAGCTTCTCCAACAGGGCGTCCGGGTTGCGGGGCAGATCGACGAGCGCGGCGTTCGGCGTCACGTCCGTCAACGTCTCCCGCTCCGGCACCACACCGATGATCGGCACGTCGAAGAACGGCTGGCGGAGCAGGCCGTCACCGCGCTCGTTGCGCGGGATCCAGATCTCCCGTTCGTGCACCGGCCGCAGCCGTGCCGGGCCGTCACCCAGCTCAGCGAACGCACCCCGACTCCTGATGTAGACGTACTCTCCCTCCCCGGCCGATGGGTCCGGCGTGTCGGCGGCCACCGCGGCCATCCGGTTCAGCAACACCGTCGCGCCACCGCCTTCCCCCTGCTCGACCGCCACGACCAGCGGCGCGCTGTCCGACGCCCAGGGCTGGGCGATCGCCCCGGCCGAGACCGCGACCGCCAACACGCCGGCCGCAGGTGCGAGCACCAGCACCCGCCGTGGCCGCCGGGCCGGCCGCTGGATCTCGTTCATCAGGTGGTGCCGCAGTGCCTGCCTACGCAGCGCCGGCAGGGCTGACACCCGGGGGGCGGTGGGCTCGCTCATCGGTACTCTCCCTGCTCGACGGGAATCATTCGGGTACGCGCCATCTCCTGCTGTGCCAGCGCCCGCAGCCGGGTCCGGGCCCGCGACAGCCGCGAACGCACGGTCCCGACGGGTACACCCAGGGCCTCGGCCGCAGCCGCGTAGTCGAGTTGCGACCACACGCAGAGCAGGAACACCTCCCGGTCCGCCCGGCGCAGCGCCCGCAGTCCCGCCATGACCGCAGCCACCTGGTCGGCATCGTGCATGCGGGCGACCACCTCGTCGGCGAAGTCCGGGACGGTGTCGCGGACCGGCAGCCGTCGCAGTGCCTCCCGGTGCCGGCGCGCCGCCCGTCTGCGATTACGCAGCACATTGGTGGCGATGCCGAGCAGCCACGGCCGCAGGCTGTCTCCATCAGGACGCAGGGACTCGCGGATCCGCCACGCCTCGAGGAAGGTCAGCGACACCACATCCTCGGCCTGAACCGGATCGCCCCCACTCCACACCGCATGCCGATGCACCGCATCGGCGTGCTCATCGAAGAGCTCACCGAACGCATCGGTGTCTCCGGCCCGGATCCGGACCCGCATCTCAGCTGTCACACCTCTACCTGTCCGCAGCCACCCCTGAGTTCCACCATCCGGGGACAGGTCCCCGACGGCGTCGGTGCGGGCGGCGTCCGCCGTCGCGTCGACGACCTGCCCGCCAAGATCCGAGCAACTTGCCCGATGTTGCTGCCTCCGACACGCACGAGACAGCAACATCCCCGATACTGCGCGGATCTTGACGGCGCTCCCCGCAGCCGCAAGAACCGCGCAACCTGCGCGTGGCGGGCGTGCCGACTCCAGCAGCAGACGGTGGCTGTCCGATCGGCGGCTCAGTGCCCGCGGAACGCCTCCTCCAACCACCACGATCCCCGTGCTGAGCTGACCTTGGCGTCGATCACCAGCGGTCGGGTACGGGGGCCAGCGAGCCAGTGGCGTACCGGTTCGAGGTCGTCGGCGGAACGGACGGTCAGCCCGTCGCAGCCGTAACCACGGGCGACTGCGGCCAAGTCGGTCTCGGGGAAGGTGACAGTCTCCAACGGGTACCCGTCCGGGCCGAAGTGGTGCACCTCCGCGCCGTACGCCGCGTCGTCGTAGACCACCACGAGCAGGGGCAGCGCCAGCCGGACGGCGGTGACCAGTTCGGTCGCGGACATGACGAAGCCACCGTCGCCGACCGCGGCGACGGTGAGCCGGTCCGGTCGGGCGACCGCCGCGCCGAGGGCGCTGGCCAGGCCGAGCCCGACCGACTGGAACGCCTGGGTGAAGCAGAACCCGGTCACGTCCGGTACGTCGAGCCACATCGACGGGTAGCCCATGAAGTTGCCCGAGTCGACCACCACCGTCCGGTCGGGCGGCAGCAGGTCGTCCAGGGCCGCCGAGAGCGTCCTCGGGTCGACCGTGGTCGGGTCACTCTCGTCCCGGTACGGGACGGCCCGCCACCGTCCGTGGTCGCGGATCCGCTGTGCCAGCTCCGGCCTGCGCCAGCCGCCGACGTCCACGGTCCCCAGGCCGTCGCTGCCCAGCCGAGCGAGCACCGCCTCGGCGACCGCCGACACCTCGCCGGCCACCGTCAGGTCGACCGGACGGTTCACCCCGAACGCGGCCGGGTCGTGGTCGACCTGGACGACGACGGCCGTGGGCGGGATCAGTTCGCCGTGCCGGGTGGTCCACATGTTCAGCGTGCTGCCCCACGCGACGACCAGGTCCGCCGTGCCGATCAGCTCGGCGGCGAGTGGGGTGGCGAAGCCGCCGGCCACGTCGAGGTTCCACGGGTTGCCGGCGAACAGCCCCTTCGCTGCGGCAGAGACCGCGAGGAGCGCGTCGCACGCGTCGGCGAGCCGGGTCAGCGGTTCGCGGGCCGTTCGGGCGCCCCGACCGGCGATGAAGACGGGTCGACGGGCGGCCCGGAGCGCGGCCAGCAGCGGCTCGACCTGCGGGGCGGTGGCCGGGGTCGACGCGATCGCGGGGACAGGGCCGGACCATGGTTCGGTCACCGTGAGCTGCACCTCCAGCGGGAGGCCCAACACCACCGTCGCGCCCCGGGCGGCGGCCCGGTACGCCGCGCTCGCGTCCTGGGCCGCGTGCGTCGCGCGTACCCGATGGAAGTCGGCTCCGACCGCGGCGGCGAGCCCCGGCAGGTCGATGAAGAAGTTCGACCGGGGCGCGGTCGCCTCCGGAGCCAGGACCACCAACGGGGTACGACTCTTCGCGGCCTCGGTCAGGCCGGTCAGCGCGTTGGTGACGCCCGGGCCCTGGTGCACCGAGAGCAGGCCCACCTGCCCGCAGGTGCGGGCGTACCCGTCGGCCATGCTCGCCGCGCCGCCCTCGTGGGCCGCCGCCACGAACCGGGCGCCGGCTGCGACAAGCGCGTTGGTGACGTGGAAGTTGCCGCTGCCGACCACCCCGAAGACGTGCCGCGCGCCGTGTGCGTGCAGAACCCGCCCGACCACCTCGGCTACCCGCATCGGTGACCCGACCTACCGTTCGACGAGTGCGAGGACCCGGCACGGGCTGCCGGAGCCGGAGACGATCGGCAGCGGTCCGGCGATCACCACCGCGCCGGTCGCCGGCAGTTGCGCCAGGTTACGGAGCTGGGTCAGGCCGTACTTGTCCTGGCCCAGCAGGAACGAGTGGCACGGGAACGGCGGGTCGAACGAGTGCGCGGCACCCGCGTCGGTCCCCACGGTCTCCACCCCGACGCCCTGGATCGGCGACTCCTCGGCCAGCCAGCGGGCGCACTCGACGGAGATGCCCGGGGTGCGTCCGCCGTTGGCGTACCGCTCCGGGTCGTCGCCGTACGCGTCCCAGCCGGTGCGGTACAGCAGCCAGCCGCCGGTGGGCAGGGCACCGTGTTCCGCCTCCCACGCCTTGACGTGCTCGACCTCGAGCAGGAAGTCAGGGTCGTCGGCGGCGTCGGCGGCGTGGTCGATCACCACCGCCGGGGCGATCAACTGGTTCACCGGGACCTGCGAGACGTCGGCGCCCTGTTGCCCGCTGACCCAGTGCACCGGCGCGTCGAAGTGGGTGCCGGTGTGCTCGCCGGTGGAGAAGTTGTTCCAGTACCAGGCCGGACCGCGGTCGTCGTACCGGCTGATCTCGCTGAGCCGGAACGGCCAGGTCTGGCCGAACTGCTCGGGCAGACCCAGGATCGGGGTCTGGTCCGAGAGCGGAGCGGTGAGGTCGACAACCTGGATCCGGCCGCTGGAGAGAGCGGCGACAAAGTCCTGCAGCACCGTCATGCGGCGACGGTACACCCGCTCCGGCTCCACGATGGACCATCAAACGGAGCCACTTGGCGGGCCCACCGTGCCTCCGGGAGTGCGGCTGCCGCGTGCCGCGATGCGAATGGTGGTGCCGCCGGGTCCGCTGTCGACGAGGAGGTAGTCAGCCATCTGCCCGACCACCCACAAGCCCATTCCTCCCGTGTCGGACAGGGGCGGTCGTTCGGTGCACGGGACGTAGCGGGCGGCGTCGAAGCCCCGACCCTGATCACTGACTTCGCAGATGAGCTGACCGTCCAGGAGCAGGCGTAGGTTACCTGCGCCCTCCCCGTGCCGGATCACGTTGATCATCAGTTCGTTGACCGCGTGGACCCAGTTCTCGATGTCGTCGTGGTCCAGTCCGTACCGGCGACTGACGGCCTCGACATCGTGTCGTACCCGATTGAGGTCGGCGAGAGTGAAGGGGGTCGAGAACAGGGGCTTCCCGGCGGTGGGGGCATGGCGGTCGAGCGGCGGGTTCGCCACTGCTTCCCCTCCCTGTCGGGCGTGGCGCCGGTGACCTTGTCGGTGGCACGAGGGAGGACAGCTCTCCGCAGCGGGCTCACCCAGCGACCATGCATCGATGTGACACGGCAAGGTACCCCACCTCGACGGCGTGTTGACCTCCCTCGACCGCAAGATCCACCACTTCGAAGCGGGCACTCTCACCACTGCCGTCTACGCCCTGATCACGCCCGACCGGACGAAGGTTCACCTCTCCTCCGCAGGTCATCTACCACCGTTGCTGGCCGTACCCGGCCATCCCACCCAGCCCGTCGACCTGACGGTGGACCGCCCACTCGGTGTGGGCCGACCAGCAACCAGCCGCCGCACCAGCGTTCTGGACCTACCGCCGGGCGCGGCGCTCGTGTTCTACACCGACGGACTCATCGAACGCCGCAGCGAGCTGATCGACACCGGCATCGAGCGCCTCGCCGGCGCCGTGCGGTCCGGGCCAGCCGAGGCGTTGTGCGACCACGTCATGGCCACCACCGCGGAGGAACACCCTACCGACGACATCGCCCTGCTGGTCATCCGCCGAACCACCACCGGATCGAGCCGGTCGGGCAGCTGATCAGGACGCACCGGAAGACCGGATGGACGCGGTCGAGAGCTGGTCGGTAGCTTCTGACACTCCCCCTGGCCCCCACCGGCCGCGTCGTCAGACCAGCCGACCCATCAACGGATGCATGTACGTGAGCGCATCGCTACTATGGGTCAGCAATCCAGAGGGAAGGGATCGTGCCGCGTGCAGAGTCCCGTCATCGGAACCGCGCCGACGTCTACGCCAACCCGATCCATGCCGCTCGTGGCCGACCGGCTGCGCAAGCTCGTCCGGCGGGTGGCGCTGGTCGCGGCCGCCGTCGGGGCCGGTTTCGTCGTGGCCGCCCTGTTCCAGGGTCCGGCTGCCGCCGACAGGACGCCCGGTGGGTCCGGCGAGGGGTCTCATCGGCAGATCGGCGATCTGGTCGAGCCCGTCGCACGGCTCACGGCCGCAGAGCGCCCCGGTCCTGGCCGCGCGCCAGTTCTGGACACCGTAGACCGGCTCCGCGCCCCGCTGGCCGGAGCCACTGACGGCGGCGCCGCCCGCGAGGAGGCACCCTCGACGAAACCCCGACGGGTGACGGCTCCGCCGCCCGCGCCCGTGCCGCCCCGGTCCGGCGCAACCGTCGCACCTCCAGCGGCGGAACGCGAAAGGCTCCGGCCTGCCTCGGTGGCTCGCCCGGCTCACCGTGCGGTCCACCGTGGCGACAGGTCGCGGCCGGCCGCTGATTCACCGCGCCAGCCTGCTGTCGCCGTTGCGGACCTACCCGCCGTCCCGGACCTACCCGCCGTCCCGGACCTACCCGCCGTGCACGGGCTGGACGAATCGCCGGTGGTCGGCCTGGTAACCTCCCCGTTGCCGCGCGTCGTCGACCTCGTGAGCACGGTGCCGATCAGGCCCGTCGTCATGGCGCTCCTCGGTGTCGCCGACGCCGTTGTCCCACCCGCCCTCGGCGCGGCGGTCGTTCCGGCGGCGACACCCGCACCGCCCGCTCCCCCGGCGCTCGGGCCGGCCGCCGCCGGGCCGGTGACCGGCCCGGTTCGCGCGCCGACAGCGCCGACGCCACCTGCGGGACCGGCGCTGACCCCCGCACCCGCCGCGACGGCGCCGGCCCCGGCCGCGCCATTCGCGACGTCCGTCGTCGGCCCCGCCCCTTCCGCTGTGTCGACGGGGCACCGCACCGCACAGTCGACGGGGCACCGCACCGCACACCCGGGACCGGTTGCCGCGGCGGACGAGTTTCCGAACCAACCCGTCGCGCCCGCCGACCAGGACGCCGCCGGCACCGACAACGGATCGACGCCCGGGCCGGGACTGGTCCGGCCGCTCGACCGACAGGCGCACGTCGATGCTGGCCAGCCCTGCGACCTCGTGCCACTTCCGGTCGAGAGCCGAACGTTCTCGCCGGTCCCCCGCCCGGGCTGAGGTGGGTCGACCGACCCCGGCGGCTGGCGTACGAAGCCCGTCCCACCGCTCGTCGGTCGATGAGTGCCCGCCCCCGTCCGCAGTGATGGTGCCGCGGGCCGATGCCCACCCGTCTGTAGCGCACGACAGCCCCGACCAACCGTGGACGTTCCGGGATCGGTGGCCGTCGTGACGCGTACCTGAGATCGGAGAAAACGTGGTGATCCACGTTGTCGTCGCCGAGGACATGGGTTTGCTGCGCGGAGCGCTCTGTGCCGCGCTGTCGAGTGAGGAGGACATCAAGGTCGTCGCCGACGTCGAGGGGGTCGGCGAGTTGTTGACTGTGGTCCGGCGGTGCCGACCGCAGGTGGTGGTGCTGGCGCTGACACCGGATCTACCCGACCCGGTGGAGGTGGTCGCCCGGATCGACGGCGAGGCGCCGCACACCGCGGTGCTGGCGATGAGCCCCCGCTGGAGCCCGGCTCTGGTGGAGGCGGCGTTGGCGGCCGGCGCGCGCGGCCTGCTCGGGAAGGACGGCTCACTCGACGAGTTGGTGCGGGCGATCCGCGCGCTCGCGGCCGGGGAACGGGCGATCGACCCGACCGCGGCGGTGGCGGTGCTGAGCCCGCCGGAGATGCCGTTGACACCTCGGGAGATGGACGTGCTGCGGATGGCCGCCGAGGGTCTGCCCCTGAAGGAGATCGCCGGCCGCCTCTACCTGGCACACGGGACGGTGCGTAACCACCTGTCGGTGATCCTGCGGAAGACCGGGGCTCGCAATCGGTTGGAGGCGGTGTCGCGGGCGCGGCACAACGGCTGGCTCTGACGTCCGGAGCGGGTCCGGTCGAGGCGTCCGGACCCGCCCCGTCGCCGTGCGGACCCACGGGATGCGTGTTTGACTATTGACGTTGAGTGACCTCGATTGGAGTGCAGGAAGGTTCATCGTGATCCGTACCCTGCTCGCCTTGGACGGTGCCCTGGTTCTGGGCGCACTGTCGTTCGTCCTCGCCGCCGAGGACGACATCCGTGTCGTGGCGGAGGTGGATCGCGGCGACGCGGTCCCGGCAGCCGTCCACGCCCAACGCCCCGACGTGATGGTGGCCGATCTCGACTTCGTCGAGGGAGTCGATCCCGACCGTCTCGGCCGGTGCCCCGTCCTGGTGCTCGCGCACCCGCAGCGGGCCCGGCGACTGCGGGGCATCCTCTGCCCGACCAGAGCGGTCGGCATCCTGCGTAGTGACGCCGGCCCCCAGCGGGTCGTCGACGGGATCCGCCGACTCGCCCGCCGCGAGCCCGTCCTCGACGCGGACCTCGTCGTCGCGGCCCTGCGTTCGGACGGCCCGCTGACCGAGCGCGAGACGGAGGTGCTGCGGCTGACCGCGCAGGGTGCACCGGTCGCCGAGGTGGCCGTGTCGCTCGGGCTGACCCGTGGCACCGTCCGTAACCACCTCGGTCGAATCGCCCGCAAGGTCGGTGCGCGTACGCGGGTGGAGGCCGTACGGATGGCAGGCGAGGCGGGCTGGATCTGACCGGCACGGTCGTGTGCGGATGTACGGGGGGTTCAGCCCTGCCGCGCCGACGCCGCCCGCGGTGGCCCCACCGGGTCGTCCCAGCAGCCGACGAGCACCCGGTAGGTGGCCGAGCGGGCCACCAACTGCTCGTGTGTCCCCATCAGGGGCTCGTCGCCGTCGAGGACCAGCACCCGACCGGCGCGCAGCGCGGAACTGATCCGGTGTGCGATCACCACGAGGCTGCCGGGCCGTCGGGCGAAGGCGGCCTCGACAGTCGCTTCCAACGCTGGGTCCAGGTGACAGGTCGCCTCGTCGAGGACCACCAGCGGGGCGGGCGCCAGCCAGGCGCGGACCGCCGCGATGAGCTGCCGCTCGCCGGCGGAGAGCAGGGCCGGCGCGACCGACGCGCCGAGGCCGCCCAGGCGGGTCGCCAGGGGACGCGCGCCGAGCGCGTCGAGGGCAACCTCCAGCGTGTGGTCGTCGGCGTCCGGCCGGAGGTAGCGCAGGTTGTCGGCGAGACTGCCGGTGAAGACGTACGCCTCCTGGGGCACCAGCACTCGCAGCCGGGCCAGAGCCGCCGGCTCGACCTCGGTGACCGTCGTGCCGGCCAGGTGGACCGTGCCTGCCTGTGGCACCACCAGACCGGCCATCAGGGCGGCCAGTGTGGACTTGCCCGCGCCGCTCGGGCCCACCACGGCGAGGTGGTCCCGGTCGGCAAGTGTCAGCGAGAAGTCCTGGAGGACGGGCCGGGCGCGGGGGCCGTAGCCGAAGGTCAGTCCCCGGACCTCGACGGCCGGTGCGCGACCGGCCGGGCCGGCGGGCGGTCGACGGCGGGGTGTCCGGGTGGCGAGGGCCGACGGGTGCTCGTCGTCGGAGACCGGCGAGGTCCGCAGGATGTTCTCCAGGGTGACCGCATAGCGGAGCCCGCCACCGCCGAGGCCCTGCACCAGGGCGTGCAGGGCGGGTTGCAGCCCGGTGGAGACGTAGATCAGCGCACCCAGCACCGCGCCCGCGGTGAGGCCACGTTCGACCAGCCACGGGGCGGCCACCAGCAGCACCAGCAGCGGAAGCCAGCCGCCGATGCCGAGGCTGAGGCTGCGGATCGCCGCCATCCGGGCGAGCGTGCGTTCGGCGGCGGCCTGCGCCGACACCCACCGTGCCACGTCGGCGGTGACGCGTGCCTGGGCACCGCAGGCCAGCACGTCCCGGTGCGCGGCCAGCGCGGCCGCCGCAGACTGGCCGAGCTGCTCACCGGCCCGGACGTAGGCGCGCTGGTGCCTGACCATCGCCGGCAGCGCGACGAGGAACACGGCCACGCCGACGACGAGCGGCGCGGCGGCAAGCGCCGCCACCACCGGTGCCAGGGCGAGCAGGCCGAGCAGGGCCGCGCCAGCGGCGAAGAGGAAACCGCGCGTCACCATCAGCAGACCGGCGAAGGTGTCCCGGACGATCTCCATCTGGTGGGTCAGCCGGGTCACGGCGGCGCTGTCCGGACGTCCGCCCGCCCTGGTGGCGGCGCGCAGCGCACCCCGGACCACCTGGGCGGCCACCTCGTCGCGGAACGGCTCGACCACGGCGCCGAGACTGCGGTACGTCCGACCGGTGGCCCCCGCTCCGACCAGCACGGCCACGGCGAGGGCCCCCAACCAGGCCAGGCCGGTGAGGAGCCGCCCGGCCAGGAAGCCCTCGTCGACGGCGCGGGCCACCAGATAGCCGGCGAGCAGCGCGGGCAGCGACTCGACGAGCGACCAGCCGCCGAGCGCGGCGATTTCCCGCCGACGTCGTCGCAGCGCCCGCCAGGTCACCCGCCGTACGCCGGAAAGGCTCACGACCCACCGCCAGCCGGTTGGAAGACCGCCCGGTAGTCCGGGTCGGCCCAGAGGTGCCGGTGCGCCGCCAGGCCACGCAGCCGACCGCCGTCGAGCCAGGCGACGAGGTCGGCCGCCGCGGCCGCCGCGGTCCGGTGGGTGACCACCAGGCGGGTACGCTCCCCGGCCCGGCCGAGCACCGCCGCGGTGATCCGGTGCTCGGTGGCGGTGTCGAGGCTGGACGTGGCGTCGTCCAGGATGAGCAGCCGCTCGGCGGCGAACGCGCGGGCCAGGCCGAGACGTTGCGTCTCACCCCCGGAGAGCGGTGTGTCCACGAGCGGCGTGCGGTACCCGTCGGGCAGACGGTCGACCACGTCGGCGACCGCCGCCATCCGGGCCGCCCGTAGGACCGCCGGCGTGGCCGGGCTCCGATCGGCCGGCGGCACCGCCGCGTCGACCGGCAGCGCCAACCCGATCGCGTCGTGGACTGTCGCGCCGATCAGCACCGGCCGGTCGAAGGCGTAGCCGACGGCTCGGCGCAGTGCCACCCCGTCGAGGTCCCGCAGCGGTACGCCGTCCAGTCGCACCTCACCGCCGTCGGGGTCGTGGAGCCGTCCCGCCACGGCCGCCAGGGTCGACTTGCCGGCACCGGACGCGCCGACGACGGCCACTGTGGAGCCGGCCGCCACGTCCAGGTCGATGCCGTCGAGGATGGGCCGGCCGTCGTCGGCGTACACGCACACCCCGCGCAGTCGCAGGGCGCCGCCGCCGGGTGGAAGGGACCGACCGGTCGCCGGGGTGGTGGGCTGCGTCAGCAGTTCGGCGACGCGGTGTGCTCCCGCGCGGCTGCGGACCAGGTGGTTCAGAGTGGCGAGCACGGCACCGAGCCCGGCGCCCATGGCCGCGTACCGGACCGCGGCGAGCAGTTGGCCGGGGGTGAGCCAGCCGGTGGTCACGGCGTACCCGCCGACCGCGATGACGCTGATGTTCAGCAGCGGCGCCACGGCCGAGGTGCGCGCACCCGCCCGCGCCAGCAGTTCCCAGGTGCGCCGGCCGTGCCTGTCGAGTTCCGGCAGGGCCGCCAGCACCCGGTCCTCCTCGTGCTGGGTGGTGCCGGCGGCGGCGATGGTCCGGGCGCCGCTGAGTGACTCCAGCAGTCGGCCGGCGATGGTGCCGAGCACCCGTTGGTACCCGGCGGTCGTGGCCGACGCGTCGGCCACGAACACCCGCATGAGGACGGCGAGCAGGCCGAGACCGGCGAGCAGGGTGACCCCGAGGACCGGTTCGATGATGGCGAGCGCGACGACGCTGCCGAGCGGGGGAAGCACCGCCACGACGGCCAGGACCACGGCGTTGCCGGCCTGTCCCGCGTCGGCGGCCTGGCCGACCAAGCGGCCGACGAGGTCACCCACCGGGTGCCGGCGGGTGGCGCGGACGTCCATGGCGAACAGGTGACGCAGCAGCCGGCGGCGCAGGCCGGCGGTGGCGCGCGCCGCACCGAGCCCGCTGGCCAGGTCGGTCAGGGTGTCGACGCCGATGAGGACGACGACCAGGCCGCAGGCGGTCACCGCCCACCACCCGGAGCCGCCGGCGAGGGCGGCGTCGACGGCGCGGCCGAGGACCGCGGGTAGTAACAGTTCGGCGGCCACGCCGAGCAGCGCGACCGCCGCGAGTCCGCTGGTCCAGCCGCCACCGGCCAGGACCGTCTGCCGGAGCAGCCTGTCCCCCGAGGCGAACGTCGGCATCGGTCCTCCCGTGGGTACGCGGTCGCCCTGGGTGGGCACGTCTACCCACCCAGGGCCCCACGTGTGCGTCGATCAGTTGCAGGTCGTGACGGAGAGCGAGCTGTCGCCGCAGAGCAGCAGGCTCGCCCGGCTACCGCCACCGGTGCGGTCGGCCGGAGCCATCTCCAGGCCCTGGAGGTCCAGAAGTGCCATGTCGTTCACCTCCCTTCCATCCGTTCGCTGATCGGGTCGCCCCCGCTGTCGCGAGGGAGTCTCGTCGCGCCCGGCAGGGGCGCGAGGAAGGGCAGCACCGGCGGGTCGTCGTGCCGCGCGCCGGCCAGCGCGTACAGCACGCCGGCGGTGCCGGTGCCGAAGTCCATGGAGAGCCGTAGCAACTGCTCGCCGGGGAACGCGGTCCCCTCCCGGTACGGCAGCGCGTGCCAGGCCAGCCGATCCAGTTGCGCGCGGAGTTCGCGGCGGTCGGCACCGTCGGTCGAGGCGGCGAGGTAGGCGATGATGCCGGCCCGGCCGGCGAAGAGCCCGGACTGTGCGTAGAACGGTGACCGTGCCGCACGGCGGATTCCCGCGCTCGCCTCGGCGAACTGGTCGTCGGCCCGGTGTCGGAGGTACTGGTCGAGGACCAGCCCGATCCCGACGCTGCCGTGCGCCAGGTAGGGCATGGTGCGCCAGCCCTCGTCGACCTCCAGGGCGCCGTCCGGGCGCAGCACGCATCGGCGCAGGTCCTGACGCAGTGCCGTGGCGGCGTGTCCGAGCAGCTCGGCGTCGCCACTGAGCTCGTAGAGCCGCACCAGCATGAGCGCCGGTCCGGTCCGGCCGCGCAGCAGCCCGGCGTACGGGTGGCGTCCACCGCTGACGTCCGGGCCCGGGTCGTCGTCGAGCTGCCCGATCACCCGCTCAGCCACCCGCTCCGCGGCGGCGTGCGCCGACGCCTCTCCGGTACGCGCGGCCATCTCGGCCAGGTTGAGCGCGATCCCGGACAGTCCGCTCGCCAGGCTGTGGTCGAGCCCGTCCAGGGGTTGGCGGAGGCAGATGTCGAGAACGTCGAGCGCGTCCTGCCGGCGGCCGAGGTGCTCGAGCGCGTAGGCGACGCCGTGCAGCCCGTCGTAGAAGCCGCAGCGGGTCCCGGACGGGGGTGACGTCGCCCGTCGTACCAGCCAGTCTTCGTGCTCGGGCCACCGCCCGGCGCCGCTCTTGTCGAGCGCGTACAGCACTCCCGCCGCCCCGTGGGCGAGGTTGAGGCCGCCGCTGCGGAACTGCTCGATGTCCCCGGGGAAGAGCCGGTCGTCGCGCTGGGGAGTGGCGCTGGCCACGATCGCCGTCGCCAGCCGGGCTCGCGTGATCGGTACGGGGTCCGCCGCTTCCCGGTCCGCTGTGGCCGGCGACTCGCCGGTGATCTCCTCGACCGCCGGGTCGAGGAAGGACCTCGGCACCGGGAAGTTCGCGGCGATGATGTCGGCCAGGTGCGCCACCTTCGCCGGGGCGAGCCGGACCAGCTGGGTCAAGGGCAGGAACAGCGCCAACCGCAGGCACGCCAGGGCGTACCTGTCGACCGCCGGCCCGCTGCGGTCCCTCGGTGCCGCGAAGCCCTGGTTGCGCAGCCCGGGCCGGCGGTGCCCGGCGATCGGGGCGGCCACCTCGAAGTCGACCAGGGCGACCCGGTCGTCCGGTCGGATCATGATGTTGAACAGGTGCAGGTCCCCGTAGACCAGGCCGCGCTCGTGGATCGCCGCCACGATGGCTTCGACCTGCTCGTAGGTCTGCCGAGCCCAGCGGGCGTACGCGGCCCGGTCGTCGTCGGTCGCGTCGGCGTCGATGAGCGGGTACCTGTCGACGAGCACCTTGTTCAGCGGTCGACCCTCGATGAACTCGATCGCGAGGAAGCGGTGCTCGCCGAGGGCGAACTCGTCGTGCACCCGTGGCACCTGCGGCAGGTCGGCGAGTTGCCGAAGGGCCTGCGCCTCGCGGGCCAGCCGGGCGACGGCGTCGGTGCCGTCGGCGTCCAGGCCGGCGTGTGGTCGGGCCTCCTTCAGCACCACCTCGGTGTCGGTGCGCAGGTCCCTGCCCACGTACAGCCCGCCGCCGTTCGAAAAGTGGATCACCCGCTCGATCCGGTACGGCACCTCGTTGGTGCTGGTGTCGTTGCGGGCGGCCAGGTGCGGGCCGAGGAAGTCGGGCAGGGTGATCCAGGCGGGCACGTGAAAGACCGGCTCACGGCGGTCCGGCACGAGCGTGCCGGAGTCGTCCTCGATCGCCGGGACCACCTGGCCGTCGGCGGAGTGGCAGTAGCGGGCGGCGAAGCCGCCGTAGCGCACGTGGACCGGGCCGGTGCCGTAGCGCAGGTCACTGAGGATGTACGGCCCGGACTCGCCGGTGAGCAGCTCGTCGAGTTCCTTGCAGGCCAGCTCCAGCTCCGCGTCGTCGCGGGGGTAGACCGTGACGAACTTGCCACTGGCGGCCCGGGCGGCGTACTTGGAGTTGCGCAGGAGCAGCGTGCGTGGCCCGCGCAGGAACTTGAAGGACAGACCGCGGGGTACGCAGTAGTTCCAGACCGCGTCCAGCACCCGCTCGGCGTTCGCCAGACCCGCCGAAACGTGGATCTTCCAGCCCTGCTGTGGCAGCGAGCCACCTTCGGGGGCGTAGATCAGCCAGTCGTCGAGCGACTCGCGACGCCACCCGGACGGCACCGGCCGGTCGGCGGCCGGGAAGACGGGTTGCGCGACGGCGCTGCCGAGCGAGTCGTAGAACAGCCGGTCCGCGGCGCAGTAGCTGTCGTAGCGTTCGTCCACCGTCTCGCCGCCTCTCGAACTCGGCCGGCTGGTGTTCCGGCGTTGAATCGAGTCTCATCGACGGGACGGGGCGCGCTCCAGTGCGCTTAGTCACCACGTGCGATGCGGGGCGCACAGGCACTCATGACATTAGTCAGGCCCGCACGGGTGACCGGACCGGAACGATGCTGATGCTCGTCGATGTTGCCAGAGCCGACCCAGACGTGTTGGAATGGCTCATATCGCCGCAGCGCGGGGGCAACCGCGCTGAGAACGGCCAGCACGGGAGCAATGCAGCGCCGGCAGTGCGGCGCCTTCGCGGACAATCGCCTGCCGGATCGCCGGGCCACCTCTACGTCGACGGGCATCGTGCCGGGCAGTCACCCACGCCCGCCGTAGGCACACCCCGGCACGCGTCGGCGACGGCCGACGCGCGCGACGTCCGACCCGCCGAGGTCGTCCGATTCGGTCTGCCAGCGCCGCAGAACCGCCTAACGAGGTGAGAAGCAACCATGGAGTCTGGAGAGAAGTCCGCACGGTGGTACGGGAACCGCTTCGTGTGGGTGGCGGTGATCCTGCTGGTGGTGTCGGCCGGCGCGTTCGTCCTGGTCAACCGGGCCGACCCCGAGTCGAAGGAGGCGGACCTGCAGACGCAGATCACGGCCCGCATGCGCACCACCCTCGAACAGGCGGACCCGGGGCAGCACAACCACGCCGGACACGGTGTGCAACAGGCAGCCGCCCAGGAGAAGCCGGCAGTGATCTGCGGGGTCCGCGTCTACGGTTACGAGCCGACCGAGGTCACGTCGCTCGCCGACGTGCGGTCGGTCTACGGTTTCCACCTCTGCGGGGTCGCGGAGAAGCAGCGTCCCTGGGACGTGGCGGTCAAACTGGCCGGTCCGGTGATCATGGACATCTCCACGACCCCTCCGGGCATCCAGGTGGTCGAGGCGACCGCCGAGGTCATGTTCATCGACCGGCTACGGCAGATGTTTCCGCCCAAGTACGCGGAGCTGGCGTCCAAGGAGGCGCTCGCCGAGTCGGAGATGCTCGACCTGCGCCGCCGGTACGACGCCGCCGCGGGCCTCTGACCACGCAGGACAGCCGGCGGCGGGGCCGCCTCCCGCGCCCACCGGAGCCCGGAGCCGATGTCGCGGCTCCGGACACTCCCGGTCAGCTCGATCCACATCCGACTAAAGATAGATGAGCATTGATATTTAGACCCATAGATGTAACAGTTGGTTTGGGAGCGTTCCCAGTCCGACCCCAAGTACCGAAGAGCGGAGGATGAACAGTGCGTTCACACAAGCCCGATCAATCCGGCGGACGATCCCGGTCACCCGTCCGTCAGTCCCTCCGGGCGCTCGTCATGCTGTTCGCCATCGTGGCCGGCATGCTGCCCTTCGCCGGGGCAGCCCAGGCGCACGGCACCATCATCAATCCGATGACGCGCGCCTACCAGTGCTGGAAGACCTGGGGCAACCAGCACATGAACCCGGCCATGCAGCAGCAGGACCCGATGTGTTACCGGGCGTTCCAGGCCAACCCCGACACCATGTGGAACTGGATGAGCCAGCTGCGCGACGGCCTCGCTGGCCAGTACCAGGCTCGCACCCCGGACGGGCAGCTGTGCAGCAACGGGCTGTCCCGCAACGACAGCGTGAACCAGCCCGGAGCGTGGAAGACGACCACCGTCAGCCGCAACCTCACGGTCCAGCTGTACGACCAGGCCAGCCACGGCGCTGACTACTTCCAGGTCTACGTCACCAAGCAGGGGTTCAACCCCGCCACCCAGAAACTCGGGTGGGGCAACCTCGACCTGATCACGACGACGGGGCGCTACGCGCCGGCGCAGAACATCTCGTTCAACGTCTCGCTCCCGTCGCGCAGCGGGAACCACATCCTGTTCGTGCTCTGGCGGGCGTCGCACCTGGACCAGACCTACATGTGGTGCAGCGACGTCAACATCACCTGATCGGCACGACAGACACCACCGCAGCACCACTCCGGCCCAGGGCTGCCGCCCTGGGCCGGAGTGCTCCCCGGTCCTGCCCTGATGCACCCCCGCTGCCACATATCGACCACAGTGTGCAGAAGGTGCGAAAGTTGGAGGAGAGGCCAACTCCCGACAGTTACGGCGGATTATCTCTACATAGGCTCTGAGCAGGGAATTCACCCCTGCACCTCCGCCGGCAACGGCGTCGGAATCCGCCGAGGAGTCCGGCGGTGCATCTGATCAAGGAAGTGCCTCTCATGCACCGCACGCTTCGCCGAGGGCTGCTCGCAGCAGCCACAATGATCGCCGTCAGCATCGGAATCACCGCGACGCCGGTCACCGCCGCCCCACCAAGCCACAGCACAGCAGCGAGCATCCCGGCGCGCGGCCTGCCCTCGTTGGGCAGTGGGACCTGCACGCTGCTGTGGGACCTGCTGAACGCCGGAGGCCGCAACGGGCTCGTCGCCATCGGTCTCACCGACGGTCAGCGGCTGATCAAGTTCGCCGCCAACCGCCCCGCCCTGGCCTGCACCATCGGCCCGGTCGACCTGCCCGGCAGCGAAGTGCTCATCGGCATCGACTTTCGCGTCCAGGACGGAGCCCTCTACGGCGTCGGCGACAACGGCGGCATCTACGCGCTGAACACGCGCACCGCGGCGGCCACGAAGGTCAGCCAACTGACAGTCGCGCTCAACGGCACGTCGTTCGGCGTCGACTTCAATCCCGCCGCCGACCGACTCCGGATCATCAGCGACACCGGCCAGAACCTGCGCCACAACATCAACCCCGGCGGCACGACCCTCGTCGACGGCCCTCTCACCTACCCGCCCAGCACAGCCGCCGTCGGTGTCACCGCTGCGGCGTACACCAACAACGACCTGAACCCCGCCACCGCTACCACCCTGTTCGACATCGACACCAACCTCGACCAGGTTGTCCTGCAGTCCCCCGCCAACTCCGGGCAACTCGCCGCAACCGGCGCACTGGGGGTCGACGCGAATCTCCAAGCAGGCTTCGACATCCACAGCTCGCTGAGTGGTGACCGCGCCTCGGCCAACAACGCCTACGCCGTACTCAACGGTCTCGCCGGCTCCCGGCTCTACCGGGTCGACCTCCTCACCGGCGCGGCTCAGACGACCGGTGTGTTCAGCGGCCATGTGGTCGTCGACCTCGCACTGCTCCTGCGACAGTGACCATCGGGTGGGGGGGGTGCCGGGCCGCACCCTCCCCCGCCGCGTCAGCCGAGGCGGATGCTTGCGAGGGTCAGTCGTTGGAAGGGCTCCGTCTCGTCCCACTGGCTGTCCCGAGTGATCCAGGACAGGCTGTACGCGCGGGCCCTGCTCTCGTTGACCAGCAGCCGGCGGGCGTGCAGCCGCACCCCGCCGGCCTGGTCGCAGGTGTACTCCCACTCCGCCGCGCCACCCGGGCGGATGACCGGCCCGATGCTGATCTTCTGGTAACCGACGAGCGCCCCGGTGGCCAGTGCGTCGCGCTCGGCGGCCTCCCACCGCTTCGACGGTACGGAGGAAGCTGTCGCGGCGGGGTCGACGGCGATGGCCCGCACCTCAGCCGGGTCGCGGAAGCACACGCCTGCGCCATCGGTGTGCCGGGTCCATCCCTCGGGCACCGCCAGCAGGAAGCCGGCGGGGTCCTGGTGCCACGCCCACCCGTGCGGCAGGGCGTACGGTAGCGGCACGGTGGGCTCCCGCAGAGGCTCGGCCCCACCGGAGGCCGGGTCGTCCAGACAGAGGTGGGTCGGCGGTGCCGCCGCTGTCGACTCCGGCGCGCCGGCCGCCGCACCGCCCGCCTCGGCCGTCGGAGCGCTGTCCTGGCCACGCAAGCCGTCGACCACGGCGCCTGTTGCCGTGACGGCGACGGCCACGACCGCAAGTAGACCCACCACGGCGCCAGCGAACGCCCATCCGGTCGTCCGGTCGCGAGTGGTCGACGCCGTGGCCGGAATGACCAGGGTCGTGATCGGAACCGTCGACGGTTCGGCCGGGGGCCGACGGCGCGACGGGGCGCGCATACCGCGCCGGCGGCGCGCTCGCGGCTCCGGCACAGGTGTCGCCGCGACCACCTGCTCCAGCTGGTCGCGGGCCTCCTGTGCGGACAGGCGCTGGCGGGGGTTGCGCAGCAGCAGGCCGGTGATCGCGGGTTCGAGCGGCAGAGCTGTCATCCGGTCCGGCGCCTCAGTGGCCAGAGCGGCGAGCGTGGCCATGGTCGACGACCGACTCCACGGCGGGCCTCCCTCCGCGGCCAGGTAGAGCGTCGCGCCGAGGGCCCACAGGTCGGTGGCGGGGGTGGCCCTTCCGTCGCGGGCACGCTCGGGTGCGACGTACTGGACCGTCGACAGGCTCGCCGCGGTCACGGCCGCCGGATCCCCGGTATCGAAGATCGACAGACCGAACCCGCCGAGCATGACCCGGCCGTCGTCGGCGAGCAGCACGTTCTGCGGCCGGACCTCCCGATGCACCACTCCCCTCGCGTGGGCGGCACTCAGTGCGGCGATCAGGTGCAGGCCGACCCGCACCACCTCGGCCGGCGCCAGCGGACCATCGGTGGCAACCGTCTCGGACAGGGAACGGGACGGTACGTGCTCCATGACGAGCCACAGGTGTCCGTCGGTGCTCAGCACGTCCCACATTCCGACCACACTCGGGTGATCCAGACCGGCCAGGCCGCGCACCTCCCCGAGTGTCCTCTCCCGCAGCCGGGACCGGGCGGCGTTACTCACCCATCCGGGGAGGGTGATCCGTTTGACCGCGACGTGCCGGTCGAGCACCTCGTCGTGGGCCAGCCAGACGCCACCGCTGGTCCCGGTGTCCCCGATCAACCGGAGCCGGCGGTACCGGCCGGCGAGCAGCTCGTCATCCATGTACGCGATTCGGAGCGGTCCGCCGTCCGGATGGGTGGGTGACAGCAGCAGGCAGGACGGGGACGGCCGCCGGTCTGCCGGCGGCCGACCCGCGTCAGGTCAGGTCGACCGTCCCCACGATCCGGGTGGGGGCGGCGGAGCCACCGACGGGCTCGTTGGACACCCCGAACGTGACCGCCTCGCCGACCGGGCCGATGACCGCGGTCGAGGCGCTGCCTCCCTCGGCGACCTGTCCCACCTTGCGGGGGTCACCACCACGGATGAGCCACAGCTCGTAGATCCGCCCGGCACCCGGCGAGGGCAGGTCCCGCAGCAGCACCACACCGCGGTCGCGGTCACGGGACAGCACGACAGTGGCGGCACCACCAGGCTGCAGGGACCGCTCGAACACCCGGGCGTCCGGGGCGTTCAGGACGGCGGCGATCTGCCGGGCCTGCTCGCTGCTGGCCTGCTCCTCGCTGATCCGATCGTTGGTGACGGTCCAGGTGACCGCGCTCGCGCCGGCGGCCACGAGGACGGCCGCGGCGGCGGCCACGGCGAGCTGTCGCCACCTGCCCCCCTGCCGCCTGCCACCGGCACCCGCGCCGCCCACGCGCAGTTGCGGGGTCCGGGCCGCCTGGGCGAGGGTCCGCTCCCGCAACCCCGGCGGTGTCGCCTCGACGACGGTGTCGTCGGCGAGCCGTGCCACGGTCTCCCGCAGCTCGGCCACCTCGACCCGACACGGCTCGCACTCCGCCAGGTGCCGCTCGAACGCAGCCCGTTCGACGTCGTCGACCGCGTCCAGGACGTACGCGCCCGCGAGGGTGTGAACATCGGCGCTCATGCCCGTCCCTCCATCTCGATGCCCAGGCAGTCGCGCATCCGGATCAGTCCGTCGCGCATCCGTGTCTTCACCGTCGGCAGGGGTGTCTGCAACTTCTCGGCGACCTCTCGGTAGGTGTGACCGCCGTAGTAGGCCAGGGTCACCGACTCCCGCTGCACCGGTGTCAACCGGCCCAGGCACCGCCGGACCTGTTCCCGCTCCAACCGGGCGGTGACGTCTTCGACCACCTCGTCGTACGGGACGTGTGTCTCGGTCGCGGCGACCTGCTCGGTGCGGTTGGTGCGGGCCTGTTCGGAGCGCACCCGGTCGACCGCCCGACGATGCGCCATGGTGAGGATCAACGCCGACGCGGAGCCCCGGCCGGTGTCGAAGCGGCCTGCGGTACGCCACACCTCGACCATCACCTCCTGCGTCACCTCCTCCGCCTGCGCCGGATCGCGGAGGACCCGCCGGGCCAGCCCCAGGACCTTGCCCGCCATGGCGTCGTACAGCGTGGCGAACGCCGCCTCGTCGCCCCGCGCCACCCGTAGCAGCAACTCGTCGACGCTCGGAGGGCCCGCGGTGTCCTGCGGCACCGATCGCAATCGCCGCCCCTGTTCCGGGTCACCGCTCATCTTCGGCATGTCCTCTCCCGTGCTGGTGACTGTCCGGTGTGCCGCCGCACTCGTACTCAGGCGGGGTGGCTGTGGGCGAGGCGCGCGTAGACGATCACATTGTCGCGGTAGTGCTGGGTGGTGTCGTCGAACTCGCCGCCGCAGGTGATCAGGCGTAGTGCCGCGTGGTCGGTCGCCCCGTACACGTCGGCGGTGGGGAAGCGGTCCTTCGGATGTTGCTCGACCCGGCTGACGGTGAACATCGCGGTGCTGCCGTCCTGACGGTCGACGGTGATCCCGGCGCCGACCAGCAGCTTGCCCAGGTCGAAGAACGTGCCGCGGCGGCCCTTCCAGTCGACGTGCCCGGCCAGCACGGCCGGGCCGAGGGCACCGGGCGTCGGTGCCTTGGTGAACCAGCCCACGTCGGTGGCGCTGTCGGGAACCTGCATCGCACCATCCGCCCCCAGGCCAAGGGCGACGATCGCGGCGCTGACCCGCAGCGACGGGATCGACACCCGCGTCGGCGGGGAACTGATCATCAGTGGCCCCGAGGTCAACTCGCCCGGCCTGGTGGCCGGGACGGGCGACGCGTTCGCGGCTGGCGCCGAGGCGGACGTGTCGGGCCGCGGTGGGGTTTCGCCCCGCTGTGCGATCGCGACACCGATCGTCACGGCCGCCGCCACGGTGAGGATGCCAGCCGTCGCCAGGAGCGCGTGGCGCCCCCGGCGACGGCTGGCCGGCACTCGTGCGTCACCGGTGTCCATCACTGTTGCCTCCGGGTCAGCGCTCGCCGGCGAGCCGGCGGCGCGCGGCGACCGCACCGGCGGCGCCGAGCAGCGCGAGACCACCCACCGCGTACATCCCCATCGGCGATCCGCCGGACGTGCTGCCGTCGCCGGTGGCGACACCTCCCGCGGGTACGGAGCCCGCAGCCGCGCCGCTGACCATGCCGCACGTCGCGGGGTCGGTGGCCTCGGCGGGGATGCCATTGACGCCGACGGACTTCGCGAACGTCGACTCCCCGAGCGCTTCCATGTCGTACTTGCCGTTCTTGTTGGCGTCGATGCCGTGCTGCACAAGGTGCAGATCCTTCAGGTGCTCGATCGTGCCCTTGGGCAGGTCCGCTGCGGGGATGGTGCGCTCGTAGCTGAGGTTGCCTCCCGCGTCGGCCTTCGGCATCCGGTCGACCGCCAGGCCGCTGGCCTTGGTCGTGTCACCGGTGGTGGTCAACGAGATGAAGATGTCCCCGTACATCTTGAGGCCCTCTTCGGTGCTGACGTAGCCGTTGCCGTTGGCGTCGGCGGACTTGTCCGGGCAGTGGAAGTCCATGCCGTTGGCAGCGCCGTGCACGTGCTGGGCGTGCGGCGAGTTCGGCGTCATGCCCTTGGACCGGATCATGATCTTCAGGTCGCCGCCGCTTGTCGCGGTCAACGTCGCGGTACCTGTCGCACCCGTTTCGTTGAGGTCCTGCAACTGGACCTGCACGCTCTCGTCAGCGTGCGCGACGCCCGGAAACGCGAGGACCAGCGCGGCTGCGGGCACGGCAAGCAGGGCTCGGGACAATCTCACAACAATCTCCGTCTCCGCCGGGGTACGGCGTCGATGCTCAGGTGCTGTCGTGAAGGATTCGTCGCCCCTCGTGCACCGGATTGGTGCCGACCCGGACTTCTTCCAGCCCGGCCCGGACGGGCCTTGGACGCGCCAGGTCAGGTGATGGTGACGGTGGTGCTGTGCCAGCCCGTCGCGCCGTCGGGGAAGGGCGCGGCCCGTTCGTCGGTCTGGGTGACGCCGGTGGCATCGGTGGCCCGCACGCGCAGGGTGTGGCTACCGGGTGTGGCGTCCCAGCGGTAGACCCACTGCCGCCACAGGTCCGGTGACGGGCCGTCGGCGAGGCGGGCCTGCCGCCACGGCCCGTCGTCGATCCGCACCTCGACAGCGGTGATCCCACGACGTTGGGCCCAGGCGACACCGGCGATCATGACGGGACCGGCGGGCCGCCGGGCGAAGGGCTTCGGGGTGTCGATGCGCGATGCGGTCTTCACGGGAGCGTCGGCGGCCCACCCCCGTTGCACCCAGTAGGGGTCGAACGCGTCGAAGGTGGTCACCCGCATCGAGGTGAGCCACTTGCAGGCGCCGACGTAGCCGTAGAGGCCGGGGACGAGCATGCGGACGGGAAAGCCGTGCTCCAAGGGGAGGGGCTCGCCATTCATCGCCACGGCCAGGAGCGCGTCGCGGCCGTCGAGGATCGCCCCCAGCGGGGTGCCGATGGTCATGCCCTCCACGGAACGGCTCACGAGTTGGTTCTGCCCGGCGCGGATGCCCGCCTCGCGTAACAGCGGCGCGAGGGCGATGCCACTCCACCGGGCGGTGCCGATGTAGGGACCACCGACCTCGTTGGAGACGCAGTTGAGGGTGATGTCGCGCTCGACCACACCACGGGCGAGGAGGTCGTCGAATGTCCAGCTACGAGGCCTGTCGACCGCTCCATCCAGGGTCAGCCGCCAGGTCCGCACGTCGACCTGCGGGACGGTGAGGGCGGTGTCGACCCGGTAGAAGTCCCGGTTGGGGGTGAGGAACGCCGAGACCCCGTCCACGCCGGCGGAGACGCCGCCGGATAGCGGCGGCGCGGGCTGTCCCGGCGGTGGTATGCGAACGCTCGCGCGGGACCGGGTGCCCACCGCGCTGCGGCGCCCGACAGCCTGGCCAACGGCTGCCGTAGCACCTGCGGTGACCGTGGCCCCCACCGCCGTGACCAGAAACTGGCGACGGTTGAGCAGTCGCGGCCGGCCTCGGTCAGGAACCGGGACCGTCTGGGCCGCGTGCACCACCACCAGCATCGTGGCCATCCCGGTGCCGGCGCCCGCCAGCACCGGCAGGACGTCCACGGGTGTCGCCGTCGGACGGGACAGGACGGCGGCGGCACCGATGGCGGCGAACGCGACGAGGCCGGCCAGACCGTAGCGGCGTCGTCGTAATGCCGCCGCGCCGAGCAGAACCGCGCCCAGGGCCAGCAGGGCGTAGACGCCGGCGAGGAGGGCCACCTTGTCGTTGGTGCCGAAGGTGCGGATAGCGAATGCCTTGACCGGTTGCGGCGCCAGGTCGACAGCGAGGCTGCCGACTGCCAGCACCGGGTCGGTGGCCGGGTCGACGAGCGCCGCGACGAGATGCGCCACGCCGAGGGCAACCCCGGCGGTCAGCATCCCGACGACGAGGCCGCGGGCGGCGGTCACGCTTCGGGGCGGCCCCGGCCGGCGAGTCGCCGACCGGGGCTCGATGGTGGTGGACACCGTCAGCTCTTGGGCATCAGAACGCTGTCAACGATGTACACGGTGGCGTTGGCAGTCGAGACGTTCCCGCAGACCACCGTCGAGGTGTCGTTGACGGTGAACGACGTGCCGCTGCCGGCCACCGTGACGTCGTCGCCCTGCAGGGTCTTGTGGGTGCCGGTCAGGGTGTCCGGGGACAGCTGGGTCGGCACCACGTGGTAGGTCAGGATCTTCTTCAGCATGGCGTCGTCGGCCAGCACCTTGTCCAGGTCGGCCTTCGGGATCTTGGCGAACGCGTCGTTGGTCGGTGCGAACACCGTCACTCCCTGCGCGCCGTTGAGCGAGTCCACCAGATTGGCCTTCTTGACCGCCGTCACCAACGTCGACAGCAACGGGTTACCGGACGCGGCGGTGGCCACCGGCACCTTCGCCATCGCCTCGAAACTTCCCGGGTTCGACGGATCGGCCGGCACCCCCGCGCACCCGGAGCCGAACTGACCCGCCATCATCGTCGACGGCGAGGCCGAGGCCATCGGCGCACCGGCCGACGTGCTCGGCGCGCCGCTGGCGGCGCCCTCACTGTCAGTGCCGCCACACGCGGACAGGGCCAACACAGCGATTACGCCGACCGTGCCAAACAGGCGCCGTTTCATACGAACTCCTCGGATGCTTGTACTCGTTTGCTGCTGTCATCAGGCATTCGAGGCCGACCCGCAGACGGATGGGTACAAGATCCGAGATCAGACTCCGTCGCCCGCGGTGGCGG